>DASPIV010000796.1:0-7989 GCA_035628955.1 Bordetella sp. | reverse complement strand
ACGCGAGCACATTCTGCTGAGCCGCCAGGTTGGCGTGCCGTACATCATCGTGTTCCTGAACAAGGCCGACATGGTTGATGACGCCGAGCTGCTCGAGCTGGTGGAAATGGAAGTGCGCGAACTGCTGTCGAAGTACGACTTCCCGGGCGACGATACGCCGATCATCAAGGGTTCGGCCAAGCTGGCGCTCGAGGGCGACAAGGGCGAGCTGGGCGAAGAGGCGATTCTGAAGCTGGCCGAGGCGCTGGACACGTACATCCCGACGCCGGAGCGCGCGGTCGACGGTGCGTTCCTGATGCCGGTCGAAGACGTGTTCTCGATCTCGGGTCGTGGCACGGTGGTCACGGGCCGTATCGAGCGTGGCGTGGTCAAGGTGGGTGAAGAAATCGAAATCGTGGGCATCAAGCCGACGGTGAAGACGACGTGCACGGGCGTGGAAATGTTCCGCAAGCTGCTTGACCAGGGTCAGGCGGGCGATAACGTGGGTATTTTGCTGCGCGGCACCAAGCGTGAAGACGTCGAGCGTGGCCAGGTGCTGGCCAAGCCGGGTTCGATCACGCCGCATACGGAGTTCACGGCCGAGGTGTACATCCTGTCCAAGGAAGAAGGTGGGCGTCACACGCCGTTCTTCAATGGCTATCGTCCGCAGTTCTACTTCCGCACGACGGACGTGACCGGCTCGATCGACCTGCCCAAGGACAAGGAAATGGTGCTGCCGGGCGACAACGTGTCGATGACGGTCAAGCTGCTGGCTCCGATCGCCATGGAAGAAGGTCTGCGCTTCGCCATCCGTGAAGGCGGCCGTACCGTCGGCGCCGGCGTCGTCGCCAAGATCATCGCCTAAGGCGTATACAAACCAGCGAAGGCGGCGAGTCCTCTTCTACCGCCTTCGCTTTTCGTTCTTTAGGAAACACCATGAAAAACCAGAAGATCCGCATCCGCTTGAAAGCCTTTGACTACAAGCTGATCGATCAGTCCGCGGCCGAGATCGTCGACACCGCCAAGCGCACTGGCGCTGTGGTGCGCGGCCCGGTTCCGCTGCCCACGCGTATCCGCCGCTACGACGTGCTGCGTTCGCCTCACGTGAACAAGACCTCGCGCGACCAGTTCGAGATCCGCACTCATCAGCGGCTGATGGACATCGTGGACCCCACCGACAAGACCGTGGACGCCCTGATGCGCCTGGACCTGCCGGCTGGTGTCGATGTGGAAATCGCGCTGCAATAAGGTTGCCGGCGTCCGTTTGCCCCGGCAAACGGCATGCAGAACAAGGGCCGTACCCACAAGGGTACGGCCCTTTGCTTTGGTGTGGCGACACTCGAGCTATCTAACCGGAGCTACCCTAGGGGTTTCACCTATATGGAAAAAATCCCATCAAATTACAATAAAAATGAAATTTTTGATGAAATTCTTCACTCGAACTTCAATGCGTGAATAGCCGCCCACGTGGTTTTCAGCGGCCTGTACGCTAACCGGAGCAAGCCATGCAGATTCACAAATTCTGCGCAGGACTGGCGCTGTGCGCCGCTATCGGGGCGACATCGGCCGCAATGGCCGAAACCACACTCAATGCCAGCATCTGGTTCCCGGAAACCCAGCCGCTGACCAAGTACGGCTACCAGGAATGGGCCAAGAAAGTCGAGCAAGCGTCTGGTGGAGACCTGAAGATCAAGGTCTTTACCGACACGACTTTGCTTCCCGTCGTTGCGCATCTCAGCGGTTTGCGCGACGGCATCGCCGACATCACATACCACGCCGGAACGTACACTCCCGCAGATCTGCCCGAGGACAACGTCCTGGCGGTATTGGGAATCTCGCTGGACGACCCGATACTGACGACCTTCGCCGTGGCTGATTTCTACATGAACGATCCGGCCATGCAGGCCCGATGGAAACGCCAGAAGATCGTCTTCCTTGGCGCCTACGCCAGCGTTCCGTACAACCTTATCTGCCGCAAGAAGGTCGCGCAGTTGTCCGACCTCAAAGGCCTGAAATTGCGCACGCCCGGCCCGGTACACGCCGAATGGGCGAAGTCCGTGGGCGCCACGCCGGTGAATGTGCCTTCCAGTGAAATGTTCACAGGCCTGGATAAGGGGCAGATCGATTGCGCAGTCATGGGCGCCAACGAGTTGAAGACGCGCTCGCTGTGGGATGTGGCCAAGCACATCAACATGGCCAACCTGGGACCCTACTTTGCCGGATGGCTGTGGGCCATGAATGGCAATACCTGGAAATCGCTGGACGACAAACAGCGCCGCATCCTGCTCGACACGATTGCCGAGTCCACGGTAGAGACCGAAATCGCGTACGTCAAGGCGGGAGCCGAGGCCGTCCAGGAATCGTCGCAGCACGGCGTCACGGTTTATCAGCCGACCGAAGATATCAAGCAATCAATCGCCAATTTTCATGAGCACGCGCGCGCCATGGCACTGAAAGAAGGCGCCGACCGCTTCAAGCTGAAAGACGCCGACGGGCTGGTCACGCGATTCGAGGCCACCCTCAAGAAATGGGAAGGCCTGCTCGCGGGTGTCGACCAAACCGACGCTACGGCGTTGACCAAGCTGCTCAAGGAAAACCTGTACGACAAGATCGATGAAAAAACCTATGGGGGCTGATCACCATCGATAGGGTTTGCCATTTGCCGGGCCACATGATTCTTCGAGGTATACAAGTATGCGTATCGGGGTTGAAGTAGGCGGTACATTTACAGATCTGGTTGCGATCGACGAAAGCGGCGTGCGGGTGCTCAAAGTGCCCAGCACGCCCAGACATCCAGACGAGGGCGCATTCAATGCGCTGATCGAAAGTGGAATTCCCCTGGATTCTGTAGGCGATCTGTCGCACGGGTCCACGGTGGCGACCAACGCGGTGCTCGAACGCAAGGGGTTCCTGACCGCATTCATCACCACAGCCGGATTTCGCGATATCTTGTCGCTGCAGCGCCATGGCCGCAGCAACATCTATGATCTGGAGTATCGCAAGCCTGAGCCCGTGGTCGAGCGGGCAGACACTCTGGAAATCGAAGAACGCATCCTGGCCGATGGCTCGATTCTTGTCGCATTGAATGAACAGGCGGTGCGCAGCGTCCTTGTGCCCCGGCTCAAGGACAGCGGATACCAGGCAGTGGCAATCTGCTTGCTGAACGCATACGTCAACCCGGCGCACGAACACAAGTTGCGCGAACTCATATTAGCCAGCCAGCCGGATATCCATGTCACGATCTCATCTGACATAACCAGAGAGTTCCGTGAATACGAACGCGCGTCGACAACCGCCTTGTCGGCCTACGTGCAGCCGGTGATGGACCGATACATCTCGCGCTTCAGCCAGCGGTTGGAAGAGTCCGGCTTCCGCGGGCGATTCAGCGTGATGCAATCGAACGGCGGCAAGTTGCCGGCCCAGGCCATGCGGGCCAATGCGGTAACGGCCTTGCTGTCGGGACCGGCCGCTGGCGTCATGGGCGCGGCGCGCCAGGTTTCGCGATCGGGTTACCGCAACCTTATTACTCTGGATATGGGCGGCACCTCGACCGATGTTTGCGTCGTGGTGGATGGCAAGCCGCAACTGACCAATGAGTTCTCGATCGATGGCCTGCCGGTGCGCATTCCCGTGCTCGATATCAACACGGTCGGCGCAGGCGGAGGCAGCATCATCTGGATCGACGAAGGGGGCATGTTGCGCGTCGGGCCCCGTTCGGCCGGTGCCGAGCCAGGCCCTGCCTGCTATGGCAAGGGTGGCACCCTGCCCACCATCACGGATGCGCATGTGGTCAGGCGGGCCATCATGCCCGAGACATTCCTGGGCGGCAAGATGCCCATCGACATCGCGGCGGCTCGCGACGCCCTGCAGCCCATCGCGAAGCATTTCGACATGACGCTCGAAGAAGCCGCCGATGCCGCGATTCGCCTGTCCAATGCCAACATCGTGCGCGCCATTCAAGTCATCTCGACCGAACGCGGCCATGATCCGCGCGACAATGTGCTGGTGCCCTTCGGCGGGGCCGGGCCATTGCACGCGGCCGAGGTCGCGCGCGATCTAGGCGTAGGTACTATCGTGGTGCCGCCCAATTCGGGCGTCATCTCGGCTTATGGCTTGCTGGCCAGCGATTTCATTCAATTCGAGAGCCTGACGCAGCGCGGTGTACTGGGCGAAGACACGCCAGCCAGGATCCATGCTGTCTATCAGGAAATGAGCCAGCGCGCGATAACGCGTGCTCATGAGATGGGGCTCGACGGCGAACTCATCCTGAGCTTCGTCGTGGATATGCGTTTTGTCGGGCAGGCATTCGAGGTGCCGGTAGAGCTGGCATCGGCCGACATCGCGCAGCTCACGAGTACGAAGTTGCGCGAGTTGTTCGGGGCGATGCACCATAAACTCTTCTTCTTCGGCGCGGAAGGGGACAAGCCCATCGAATATGTCTCGTTTCGCCTGGGCTTGACCGCACCACTGAAATCCGTGCCCCAGCTGCGCGAGTCGCAAGCCCAGTTCAGCCACGCGAAGGAAATCGATTTGTTCGACCAGGGAGCCTGGCGCAAGGCCACGATGATCAGCCGGGCCGCGCTGGACGTGGGCCAGCCCCTGGCCGGGCCCGCCATACTGGAAGACTCGACCTCGACATTGTTGGTCCCCTCGGGATGGGTGGCCCGCCGGGACGCCAACGACAACGTTATTCTGACGCTCAAGGGTGAACAAAATGCCTGACTCCGTCCAGACTGCCCTGCAGGCCCCGAAGGGGGAACTCAATCCGGTGGATTACGCGGTCATCAGCCAGGGGCTAATCGCCGCAGCGCGGGAAATGGGCGTGAAGCTGATCAGGTCGGCCTATTCGACGATCATCCGCGAAGCCGCCGACGCCTCAGCCGCCTTGTTCGATCGCGATGGGAACGTGGTCGCGCAGGCCGAGCTCATTCCCATGCAATTGGGGCCGATGTCGGAGATTTTTCGCGCCTGCGCGGCAGCGGACCCGGTGCACTCCATGCGAGAAGGTGACTTCTACATCACGAACGACCCGTACTCGGGCGGGCAGCATTTGCAGGATGTGTTCATCTATTCCCCCATCTTCTTCGAAGATGAGCTCGTCGGCTTTGCCGGCACGGTCGCGCATCACCTGGACCTGGGCGGAGGCAATCCCGGCCTGACCACGGAGGCGGTCGACGTGCACGCCGAAGGCCTGATCTTTCCGCCCACACGCTACAACCATGCCCGGGACTGGGCCGGTCGCGGCCCGCTGAAGCGGCTGGTGGCGGCCAATATCCGGGTGCCCGGCCAGACCATCGGCGACTTCGACGCGCAGTTTGCTGCCAACTCGGTAGGCGCGGAACGTGTGCGCCAGTTGTGCCGCAAATACGGCACGCAAACGCTGCGTAGCGCCATGCGCGATCTCATCGACTACTCGGAGCGCCGTTTCCGCATGGCACTGTCGCAACTTGGCGACGGTGTTTACTATGGCGAAGATTCCGTCGATGACGACGGGGTGTCCGATACGCCGCTGACGGTGAAAGCCGCGGTAAAGGTATCCGGCGATTCGATCGAGATCGATTTTGACGGGACCTGCCCACAGGTATCCCGCAATCTGAACTGCCCTTTCTCGTCGACCATATCCGCCGCGCTGTCGGCGGTGAAGGCCGCGCTTACCAGCCCCGATATCCCGTTCAACGAGGGTTTGAAAAAACCGGTGCGTATCCGCGCCCCCAAGGGCAGCCTGGTCAACCCTAACTACCCGGCTCCGGTCCGTGCTCGCATGGAAGCCGGATACCGGTGCTTCAATGCTGTGCTGAAGGCGCTTGCGCAGGTTGCCCCGGACAAGGTTATAGCGGGCGGCAACGATGCCACGTTAGTGACATCGCTCTCGCATCAGCACGACGGGAAATACAAGGTCTACCTCGAGGTGTACGGCGGGGGCTACGGAGCCTCGCCCCGCCGCAACGGGTGCGATGCCGTCGATTCGCCACTGTCGAATTGCACCAACACGCCGATAGAAGCCACCGACATGGACTTCGATCACTTCCGCATTGTCGGCTATGGGTTGTTGCCGGATTCTTGTGGCCATGGGCGGAATCGCGGCGGGCTGGGGTTCTATCGCCGTTTCGAGATTTTGAAAGATGGCGTCAACTTTGCCATGTACGCCGACCGGTTCCGGATCGCCCCCTATGGCTTGTTCGGCGGCACCGACGGCCGTTCCGGAGAGGCCGAGATTCTGCGCGGCGGCCAGAAGATTTCACTAAAGAGCAAAGACGCCCAGGTTCTGCGCAAAGGCGATATCGTCACGATCCGCACGGCAGGTGGCGGCGGGTATGGCCCCGCTTCCGAGCGCAAGCGTGAAGACATCGATCATGACGTCCGGCATGGCTATGTCAGCCGCAAGACCGCGGACGCGGTCTATGGCGTAGCCCCGGACATTTCCTGAACGGCATGCAGAGACGGTATCCGCGCCCGTGGCGGGGCGCGTAACGTCATCCCAGGGATCGCCATGCGCATATTCGAAAAGATAATCCAGGCACTGGCCCATGCATTGATCGCGGTAGCCGCGCTCAGCCTGCTCATGATGATGTTGCAGACGGTGGTCGATGTCTTGCTGAACAACTTGATGGGCGCCCCCATCGAGGGAAATCTGGAAATCATTTCCGCGTATCACATGGTGCTGGTGGTATTTCTGCCGCTTGCTTACGTAGAACTCAAGCACGAACATATCAGTTCCGACATTCTGGTCGGCCTGATGCCGCCGCGCTGGCGGCGTGCGATGTACGTGTTCGGTGCGCTGATATCGTGCATGTTCTTCGCCGTGCTCACCTGGCAGACCTGGCTTGACGCCTTGAGCTCCTATCAGATCAAGGAAGTCATCATGGGCTCGGTGTATGTCGAGATCTGGCCGTCGAAGTTCTCGTTGCCCGTAGGGTTCGCCGCGATTTTCATGGTGCTGGTGTTTCACATCCTGAAGGCGATTACCGATCCGGGTTTCAACCCAGTCCCCGCCGATCCCGATGTCGAGCCGATGTGATCCGCCACGCATGAAGCAGGAGAAGAACGCATATGGATAATGTCACCATCGGCTTCATCGGCCTGGGCGCCGGCCTGCTTCTTATCGCACTGCGGGTTCCCATCGGGGTGGCCCTTGGTTCAGTTTCGTTCCTGGGAATAGCCACGATTCTCAATGCGCGTGCCGCCTGGGGCATGCTGACGGCCGTGCCGTTCAACTTTGTCGGCGACTGGAACCTGACGGCCATTCCGATGTTCCTGCTGATGGGCTACGTGGCCGGGTCGACCGGGCTGTCCAAGGGCTTGTTCAGCGCCGCGCGGATCTTTCTTTCCGGCCTTCCCGGCGGCCTGGCGGTTGCCAGCGTAGGGGCCTGCGGCCTGCTCTCGGCGGCGTCCGGCTCCAGCGTCGCGGTTTCGGCGGCCTTTGCCCGCATTGCAACCCCGGAAATGCTGCGCTATCGCTACGATCCGGGTCTGGCCAGTGGCGTGGTGGCCGCGGCTGGCACGCTCGGCTCGCTGATTCCTCCCAGCATTCTGATGATTCTCTATGGCTATGTTGCCGAGGTATCGATCGCCAAGGTGTTCATGGCCGGCTTCTTGCCGGGCTTGCTGTCCGCCTTGATGTTTGCCGCAATGATCATCATCCGGGTAAAGCTCAACCCCAGGCTGGCACCGCCCGTCGACAACGCGTTCAGCGGTGCCGAGAAGCTCGCGGCACTAAGGGAAATCTGGCCGCTGCCAGTCTTGATCATCGGCGTGCTGGCCGGTATCTTTGCGGGCTTCTTCACGCCCACCGAAGCAGGTGCCGTGGGCGCCCTGCTGTCCCTGTTGCTGGCTGCCACTCGGCGTTCGCTGAACTGGCCTATCCTGAGACGATCGTTGTTGCTGACTCTTGCAGGCACGGCCAGCATATTCATGGTCGTCATCGGGACCGTGCTGTTGGGCAAATTCATGGCGCTGAGTACCGTGCCGGCCGTCATCACCCAGTGGTTCATGGGTCTGGGGGCCTCGCAG
>DASPIV010000795.1:0-2225 GCA_035628955.1 Bordetella sp. | reverse complement strand
TGGCCGTAGGCGTCCCATTTGGATACGCCGTTCAGGCGCTGCGTCTTGGTCATGTACCAGCCCATGAAGTCCAGCGCGTCGGCCAGGTCGTCGCGGCTGGCGGTCCAACCGCCGGCTTCGCGTTTGTAGTCGGCCCAGGTTTCGTCTTTGGCCTGGGCATAGCCGTAGGCCGAACTGACGCGGCCCCAGGGAATGAAGCCCAGGAAGTAATAGCGCGGCGGCAGGGCATCGTGCCGGAAGCTGGATTCCTGATACATCATCGCGAACGGCACTTGCACGGGCACGCCCCATTTGTCGCGCACGTCCACGGCGGCGTCGTACCAGTCGGGCTTTTCGCGGAAGATGGCGCAGAGATTGTCGGGATCGGTGGGGGGCGTGGTGGCGCAGCCGGTCAACACCATCAGCAGGGTCAGCAGAGGCGGCCCTAATCTCATTGCCGGATTCCTTGTAGGGGGGATGGCGGAATTCTAAGCGCTGTGGCGGCCGAGCGCAGCGCCAGGCCGCCGGCCATGTGCCGGAAGCGGCGGCGCCATATCTGGGCGGGCAGTGCGCACCTGGTCAATAATGCAGGCATTGCCAGATCCGCCGGTGCCGCGGCAAACCCGGGCCCGCAGGAAGGTGCCGCACCGGGTCGGCGGGATCAGCGCCTGTTCATACCCAAAGGAGCCACCATGTTGAATGTAGCGATCATCGGGGCCGGACTCATCGGCCGTGCCTGGGCCATTGTGTTTGCCCGCGGCGGCCATCGGGTGGCCTTGTGGGACAGCCAGCCTGGCCAGGCTGAACATGCCTGCCAGTTTGCCGCCACCGTGCTGCCCGACCTGGCCAGGCAGGGGTTGCTGCGCAACCAGCCGCCCGGCCAGGTGCTGGGGCGCCTGCGGGTAGAAGCCGATATCGAGGCGGCGTTGGCCGATGTCCACTATGTACAGGAAAGCACGCCCGAAGTGCTCGACAGCAAGCGCCGCGTGTATGCCGAACTGGATCGTCTGGCGCCGCCCGGGGCCATACTGGCCAGTTCCACCTCGGCTCTGCTGCCGTCGCGCTTTACCGAGCACGTGCCGGGGCGTGAGCGTTGCCTGGTGGCGCATCCCATCAATCCACCTTACCTGGTGCCTGCGGTAGAGCTGGTGCCGGCGCCCTGGACTGCGCCGCAGGCGATGGAGCGGGCGCGCCAGATACTGTCCGATGCCGGGCAAGTGCCCATCATGATGCGCCGCGAGATCGATGGCTTTGTCATGAACCGGCTGCAGGGCGCGTTGCTGCAAGAAGCCTTCCGTCTGGTGGCCGATGGGTACGCGGGTGTCGAAGATGTGGATATCGGCATCCGCGAGGGGCTGGCGCTACGCTGGTCGTTCATGGGGCCGTTCGAGACTATCGACCTGAATGCCCCGGGCGGCGTGCGCGACTACGCCGAGCGCTACGAAGCCATGTACGCCGGCCTGTTCGAGCAGATGCAGCGGCGCGTGCCTTGGGGGGGAGCCCTGATGGACCGCATCGAGGCCGAACGGCGCGGGCACTTGCCCGCCGACGCACTGGCCGCGCGCCAATTGTGGCGCGATCATCAATTGATGGCCCTGGCCGCCCACAAACAGGCCGGCCGCGATGAACCGGCGCCCTGATTGTGCGCCGGCCCGATGAAAGTGAAACTGGACGAGCAATCAGAAATCGACTGACATCGACAGCTTGTAGACGCGGCCCATGCCCTGAGTGATCTGGCCGAAATCATTGCCCACGGTGGCCCAGTATTGTTTGTCGGCCACGTTGTCCACGCCGGCACGCCACACCACATTGCGTCCGTCGATCTTGGTCGCGTAGCGAGCGCCCAAGTCGATACGCGTCCAGGCGGGAATCTTGGCGCTGTTGTCGATATTCACGTATTGAGAACCGCGCCGTTGCGCATAAGCCTGCAGCGTCAACCCGGTCAGTGCGGGCACGTCCCACTCGACACCCAGCACAGCCTGATAGCGCGGAACGCCGATGGCATCGTTGCCGTCTTGAAGACCCGCCTTGGTCCCGCGCAACTCGGGATCCATAAATGTAATGCCTCCCAGTAGCCGCACGCCGCGCGTCGGCTCGCCGTAGACATTCAGCTCGAGTCCGCGGTTGCGCTGCGCACCCGCCAGCCCGAACACCATGTCGGAGTTCATGTACGCCTGGGGCTTCTCGATTTGAAAGACGCCGATATTGCCGCCGATGTTGCCAAAATCCAGCTTTACGCCTGCTTC
>DASPIV010000794.1:0-3319 GCA_035628955.1 Bordetella sp. | reverse complement strand
GGCCCGGCGTCGAAGAAGAATCAGCAGAACGTTGCACGGGGGCATTTTAGACGCCTGTGGGGGCTAGCGGGAGTGCGGTTGGATTCCCGGGGGGATACGCTTGTTCTACTGGCGTCGGCTCACGCCCACCCGATCAGGCGTCAGAAGAACTCAACCCATCCCGCTACGAAGCCCACCCTGGCAGAGTCACCCCGCCAACCCAGCATACCGGCAATCCAACTCCAACCCCAACTCATCCACCCCCAGGATGTCCAGCTCCACCGCAGTGCCCCGTTCGAGCTCGGGCATGCCTCCCACCCGTGTCACCAGCGGCGCATTTCCCAGGCGCACGAGATCGTCGCGCAATACATGCGCCACGGTATGCGTGATGCCCTGTTGCTGCAGCCAGCGCAGGCACCAGTAGCGTTCCATGTTGCCCTGGAACTCATTCCAGGCGGCATACTGGGCGTCGAAGGCACCGATGATGGCGAACAGGTCGGCATCGCGCGGCTTGAAGGGCGCCACCAGGCGGGCCGATACGCCGTGCTCGACCGCGGCAATCAACTGCCATTGGTTGACCAGGTCCACATAGCGGCGCAGCGGCGAGGTGCTCCAGGCGTACTGCGGCACGCCGATGGCTTCGTGGGGCAGGGCCTGGGTGCTCATGCGCACGCGCCCGGCCTGCTGCGACCGGTAGATACCCGGCACGCCGTGCTGGTGCAGCAGCCCGCCCCAGACGTTGTTGGCCAGGATCATGTATTCGGCCACCATGCGGTCCAGCGGCGCATTGCGCTGGCGCGGCACCAGGCGCACCGGGGTGTCGGGATCGTCGGGATCGCCGTCCAGGTAGAAGCTGTATTCCACCCGCGAATTGTTCTCGGGCTTGCCCCGCACGGCGTCACGCTGCGCCGACAGGGCGCCAGCCAGTTGCCATAGCGGCCGCAGCCAGTGCCCGTAGGGCAGCGCTACGTCGGGGTCGTTCAGGGCGGCCTCGGTAATCTGTCCGTCCAGGTCGTTGTGGCGCAGGTTCTGGCGCACCACCACGCGTTCCAGCCGGGTCTCCGACGCGGTGATCTCGCCCGTGGCCGGGTCGGCCGTCACATAGAGCGACAGCGCCGGCACCTCGCGGCCCGCATCCAGCGAAAACGCCTGGATGACGTTCTCCGGCTGCATGGGAATCTTCTCGCCCGGCATGTATACGGTCGACAGCCGCGCGCGCGCCAGCTTGTCGAGCTCGCTGTCGCGGGTCACGGCCAGGCCGGGCGCAGCGACATGGATGCCGACGCGCACCTTGCCGTCGGGCAGGGTGCTTACCGACAGGGCATCGTCGATTTCGGTCGTGGTGATGTCGTCCACCGAATAGATTTCGGCGTCGGCCAGCGGCAGCTCGCGCTCCAGCGCAGGCACCACCGTATCCGGAAAACCGGTGCCGCGCGGGAAGTGCGTGGCCAGGAAGCGGCGCTTGTGCAGGGCCAGCGGATGCGGCCAGGCGCCCAGTTCCAGCAGCAAGCGGTCGGGGCTTTTGTGCAGCCGCGCGCAGGCGGCGTCCAGGGCCTTCCATTGCAGGCTGTTCTTGTCCGGGCGGATCAACAGCGTTTCGGCGGCCTGGGCAATCTCGGCGGGCAGGCGGCCCCCGGCCATCTCGTCGACCCATTGCTGCTGCTGTTCGGCCTGTTTCTGCTTTTTCTCCAGCGCCGCCAGGGCGGCGGCCAGGATGTCGGGGGGCGCGGGCCGGTAGCGCCCCTTGCCGCGCCGGTGGAAGTGCGCCGGCGCGCCATGCAGCCGCATCAGCAACGCGGCTTGTTCCACGGCGCTGGGCGCGTGTCCGAAGTAATCGGCCGCCAGCACGGACGAATCGAATTCGTCCTGTGGCGCGCATTCCCACAAGAACTGCAAATCCAGCCCCTCGGCGGCCTGCGTGGCCTGCGCCAGCAACGCGGCCGGCGCCGGCTCGGCGAACGTGAACAGGGTGTTGGCGCGCTTGATCTTGCTGCGCTTGCCCGATTCCGATTCCACCTGCAGGCTGGCATCGGTTTCGGACAGGATATTGCCAGCCTTGAAACCGCCGTCTTCTTCGTAAAACACGTACATGATCAGTCCATCGAGGGCGCGGCATTCGCGCTGGCCCGCACGGGCGGGCACCTGCTTGTCTATATTGATAAAGGGGGGCAGTCAGCTGGCAGTTCCAAGGCGAAATCCAGTACCTCTGGCAGCCAGCGGTCGAAATCCGACAGGCCATGGTCGCTGCCCTGCACGATACGCTGGCGGCAGCCGGCATAGCGTGCCTGCATTTCACGCCAGTCCAGCACTTGGTCGCCAGTGGCGGCCAGCAGGAAATAGCGTTCGAGCTGCGTGATCGCCGCCACCCGCGCCGCGGCCAGTTCGTCGACGTATTCGGCGCGAAACTCGAACGGCGCGTCGGAATGATACATGCGATACTGGCCCACCTGCGTGGCCAGGTCGCGGGCCGCCTCGACCGCCGGGTTCAGCAGTACCGCCTTGCAGTCCAGCTGTTCGGCCAGCCAGGTGGCGTAATACCCGCCAAGCGACGACCCGATGATGGTCAGGCGGCGCGGGCTGTCTGCCTGCGCCAGCTGGCCGCGCGCCAGGCCAAGTGCCAGGTCCAGCGCCTGCCGCGGGCTGGCGGGTAATTGCGGGCATTGCCAATCGTGTTCCCCGCCCAGGCCCCGCGCGGCCAGGGCCTGCGCCATCAGGCGCGCCTTGAACGACTCGGGCGACGAGCGGAATCCATGCAAATAGAGGATCATGGCGCGTCCCGCCGCGCCAGCGCGTCGAGCAGCTTGCCATGCACGCCGCCGAAGCCGCCGTTGCTCATGACCAGCACGTGGTCGCCGGGCCGGGCCGCCTGTGCCACCGCCGCCACCAGCGCATCCAGCTCATCGTAGCTGGCGGCGCGCTCGCCCAGCGGGGCCAGCACTTCGTCGGGATTCCAGCCCAGCGCGTGCTTGCCGCTGCGGGCGCCAAAGCAGAAAACCTGGTCGGCCAGCCGCAGCGCATCGGGCAGCCGTGCCGCCATGGCGCCCAGTTTCATGGTGTTCGAGCGGGGCTCGAGCACAGCCAGGATGCGAGCCTGCCCAACCTGGCGCCGCAGGCCTTCCAGCGTGGTCTCGATGGCGGTGGGGTGGTGGGCGAAATCATCATAGACCTGGACGCCGCCCGCAATGCCGCGCAATTCCATGCGGCGCTTCACGCCGCCGAAACGGCTCAGGGCCGCCACGCCGTCGGCCGGATCCACGCCGGCATGTTCGGCCGCCGCCAGCGCCGCCAGGGCGTTCAGGCGATTGTGCTCGCCGCCCAGCGCCCAACGGACCATGCCCAT
>DASPIV010000793.1:0-8295 GCA_035628955.1 Bordetella sp. | reverse complement strand
TAGCGTTCTTCGCGGCCGACCTTGACCTTGTACAGCGGCGGCTGCGCAATATATACGTAGCCGCGTTCGAGCAGCTCAGGCATCTGGCGGTACAGCAGCGTCAACAGCAGAGTACGGATGTGCGCGCCGTCGACGTCGGCGTCAGTCATGATGATCAGGCGGTGATAGCGCAGCTTGTCGACGTTGAAATCGGGGCCGATGCTGGTGCCCAGGGCCGTAATCAGCGTGGCGATCTGTTCGCTGGCGATCAGGCGGTCGAAGCGGGCTTTTTCCACGTTCAGCACCTTGCCGCGCAGCGGCAGGATGGCCTGGAACTTGCGGTCGCGGCCTTGCTTGGCCGAGCCGCCGGCCGAATCGCCCTCGACGATGTACAGCTCGCACAGTGCCGGATCTTTTTCCTGGCAATCGGCCAGCTTGCCGGGCAGGCCGGCACCTTCCAGCACGCTTTTACGGCGAGTCATCTCGCGCGCCTTGCGGGCGGCTTCACGCGCACGCGCGGCTTCGACGATTTTGCCGCACAGCGCCTTGGCATCGTTGGGGTGTTCCAGCAGCCAGGTTTCCAGCGTGCGCGCCACGGCATCTTCAACCGCCGGACGCACTTCGCTGGACACCAGCTTGTCTTTGGTCTGGCTGCTGAACTTGGGTTCGGGCACCTTCACCGACAGCACGCAAGCCAGGCCTTCGCGCATGTCGTCGCCCGAGGTTTCCACCCTGGCCTTCTTGGCCAGCTCGTTGTCGGCGATGTACTTGTTGATGACACGTGTCATGGCCGCGCGCAGCCCGGTCATGTGCGTGCCGCCGTCGCGCTGCGGAATATTATTGGTAAAGCACAGCACCGTTTCGCTGTACGTGTCGTTCCATTGCATGGCCACTTCCACGCCCACCGGCACGCCGCCGGCATTGGACTCGGCCGCCACCGCGAACACGTTGGGATGCAGCACGGTCTTGGAACGATTGATGTATTCCACGAAACCGCGCACGCCGCCCGAGAACGCGAAGTTTTCTTCCTTGCCCTGGCGCTGGTCCACCAGGCGGATCTTCACGCCATTGTTCAGGAACGACAGCTCGCGCAGCCGCTTGGACAGAATGTCGTAGTGGTACTCGATGTTGTTGAAAATGACGGGGTCGGCCAGGAAGCGCACTTCGGTGCCGCGCTTGTCGGTGGTACCGGTTACCGCCAGCGGGGCCACGCGCGCACCCTGGCGGAACTCCATTTGGTGCACTTGGCCGTTGCGACGGATGGTCAGCCGCAGCCACTCGGACAGTGCGTTCACGCACGACACGCCCACGCCGTGCAAGCCACCGGACACCTTGTACGAGTTCTGGTCGAACTTGCCGCCGGCATGCAGTTCGGTCATGACGATTTCCGCCGCGCTGCGGCCGAATTCGTCGTCCTTGTGTATGTCGGTGGGAATGCCGCGGCCGTTGTCGGTGACGGAAATCGAGTTGTCGGTGTGGATGGTGACTACGATGTCATCGCAGTGGCCGGCCAGCGCCTCGTCGATAGCGTTGTCGACCACTTCGAACACCATATGGTGCAGGCCGGTGCCGTCGGAAGTGTCGCCGATATACATGCCGGGGCGCTTGCGCACGGCCTCCAGCCCTTTGAGCATCTTGATCGAATCGGCGCCGTAGCCGGTGTTCTCGGGATTGCTGTTCTGCTGATCTGACATGTTTGTATCGCTAACACTTCAAAAGACGGCCTGGCGGCCAGAGCGCGCCGGGCGGCTGGCGCCCGTGCGGCATAAACCCGTAGACGCGGATCAGATCCGCATGGGCATGACGACGTACTTGAACTGGTCGTCGCCGGGCAGGGTGATCAGGGCCGACGCATTGGCATCGGGCATTACCGACCACTGGATGTTCTCGGTCTTGACGTTGGCCAGCACGTCGAGCAGGTAGCTGACGTTGAAGCCCACGTCCAGGGCTTCGTGGCCGTAGTCGATGTCGAGCTCTTCCTGTGCCTCTTCTTGTTCGGCGTTGGAAGACGAGATTCTCATCTGGTTCTGCGCCAGTTGCAGGCGCACACCCTTGAACTTGTCGGTGGTCAGGATGGCCGCGCGCTGCAGGCTGCCCTGCAAGGCTTCGCGGCTGATCACGAACTGGCGCGTGTAATTGGTGGGAATCACACGCGTGAAATCGGGGAACTTGCCTTCGACCAGCTTGGAAACCAGCTCGACGTCGCCGAAACGGAAACGGATCTGGCCCGGCGCCACGTCGATGGAGACGGGCTCGTCGGAGTCGTCAAGCAGGCGCTGCATTTCAAGCACGGTCTTGCGCGGCACGATAACCTCGTGGCGCTCGGTGATGCCGTCGGCTTCGGTGGCGCAGTGCGCCAGGCGGTGGCCATCGGTGGCCACGGCGCGCACGCAGCCGGCTTCGAACACCAGCAGCATGCCATTCAAGTAGTAGCGGATGTCTTGTTGCGCCATGGCGAAGTGCGCCATGTTCAGCAGGTGGCGCAGGGTGCGCTGCGGCAGAGTTAAGGAGACGTCCCATTTCTCGGGTTGCGCCACGGTGGGAAACTCGCTGGCGGCCAGGGTTTGCAGGGCGAAGCGGCTTTTTGCCGATTGCACCGACAGCTTGTTGCTGGCCAGCCCGAGCTTGACCTCGCCAGTGTCGGGCAGTGCCTTCAGAATGTCGAGCAGCTTGCGCGCCGCGACAGTGGTGGATTCGTTGTCCTGACCCACGCCGAAATCGGCGTGCGTAGTGATCTGGACTTCAAGGTCGGTGGCAATGAAGGCAACCTTGTTGCCTTCCTTGCGCATGAGGATGTTCGCCAGGATGGGCAGGGTATGGCGTCTTTCGACGATTCCCGCCACGGTCGACAGCGGTTTCAGCAATGCATCGCGTGTGGTTTGTACGAGTTGCATGTTCATCCTTTTAGAGTTTGTTCCAACACGTGCAGGGTATGGTTCAGCTCGGCCTGCTTGGCGCGGGCATCGGAAATCTTGCGTACGGCATGCAGTACGGTGGTGTGATCACGGCCACCGAACAGATCGCCGATTTCCGGCAGGCTCTTCTGGGTCAGCTCCTTGGCCAGGTACATGGCGACCTGGCGCGGCAAAGCGATATTGGCAGGCCGCCGTTTCGAGTACATGTCGGCGACCTTGATCTTGTAGAAATCAGCCACGGTCTTCTGGATGTTTTCCACCGTGATCTGGCCATTGGATACTGACAACAGATCTTTCAGCGCCTCTTTGCATACATCCACCGACACCACGTCGCGCCCGTGAAAGCGCGCATAGGCCAGGACCTTGCGCAGCGCGCCTTCCAGCTCGCGCACGTTGCTGCGCAGGTGCTTGGCGATGAAGAAGGCCACTTCTTCGGGCATGGGCACGCCTTCGGACTCGGCCTTGCGCAGCAGGATGGCCACGCGCATTTCGAGTTCGGGCGGCTCGATGGCGACAGTCAGGCCGGAATCGAAGCGCGAAATCAGGCGGCTGTCGATGCCGGCCAGTTCTTTCGGATAGGTGTCGCTGGTAATGATGATCTGCTTGCGCTGCGCGACCATGGCCTCGAATGCATAGAAGAACTCTTCCTGCGTGCGGCTCTTGCCAGAAAAGAACTGGATATCGTCGATCAGCAGCAGGTCCAGCGAATGGTAGTAGCGCTTGAAGTCGTCGAAAGCCTTGCGCTGGTAGGCCTTGACCACGTCGGACACGTATTGGTCGGCATGCACATAGCGCACCCGCACCCCGGTACCGGCGGCCACCATGGCGTTGCCGATGGCGTGTATGAGGTGGGTCTTGCCCAGGCCCACACCGCCATACAGGAACAGCGGGTTGTAGGAAATGCCCGGGTTCTCGGCCACTTGCAGTGCCGCCGCGCGGGCCAGCTGGTTGGCCTTGCCGGTAACGAAATTTTCGAATGTCAGGTCGGTATTAAGGCGCGAACGCTCGTACACCGCGCCCGCGGCGTCGGCCTGTACCGCAGCCGCCACGGCGGCGACCGAGGTCGCGTGCGGCGCGGCACTGGGCGCGGCGGCAGTCGCGCCGGCGACCTCGCCATGCGCCCCGGCGGCCCCGGGCGCGCGAGGTGCCGCGGGCATGCGCGGTGCGGTGCTGCCGGCCGGCAGTTCGAAAGCCACTTGCACCGGCCGCTGGAACCATTCAGCCGCCAGGGCCTCTATCTGATGTGAAAAGTTCTTGCGAACCCAGTCCAGCTTGAATCGGTTGGGCGCGGCAACGCGCAATACGGCCTGCGTCTCGTCGTACGCAAGCGGTACCAGCGGCCGTATCCAGGCACTGATCTGTTGGGGGGGAAGTTCCTGCTCTAGACGACTGACGCAGGTCTGCCAGAATTCTTTCATGTCGCTCTTATTCAAACCTCGATTCTACCTTGCCTGAGGGTAGGTTATCCACAGGCTGAGGCTGTTGCGTCCCTGTCTTCCGAGCGTAACTGTTTGACAAGGCAGAGAAAACTTGCTGAAATGATGGGCTTTTGCCGAATTCTGTCTGTCAGAAGGTTCTTTTTATGTACGCCGGGAGCCACCCCCGCCGTATTGGCGCCAGGGTCTGCCCTGGCCGGGAACCTGTCGGGCAGGCCCCTTCTGACCTTGTTCTTTTTGTGGATCGTCCATGAAACGCACCTACCAACCTTCCGTTACTCGCCGCAAGCGCACGCACGGCTTTCGCGTACGCATGAAAACCCGTGGCGGTCGCGCCGTGCTGAACGCCCGCCGCGCCAAGGGCCGCAAGCGCCTGGCCGTCTAAGGCCGGCACCGGGTCTTTCCGCTTTTCGCGTATCGCCGCACCGGTCGTTCATGCCTAGCGCCACGCTTCCTCCCGAGGCGCGGCTGCATCGCCCCTCTGAGTTCGCCGCTGCCTTGAAAGGGCGCCGGCTTGCCCGAGGGGCTTTCTTCATTCTCAGCGCCGCGCCCAGCAACCTGCCCCCCGGGCCGGCTGTTCAGGCACGCCTGGGCATGGTCATCGCCAAGCGCTACGCTATGCATGCCAGCACGCGTAACGCCCTCAAGCGTGTCATCCGCGAGGCCTTCCGGCATTGCCGGCTGCAACTGCCGCCCCAAGATTACGTGCTAAGGCTGCACAGCAAGCTGGCCCCGGCCTCGCTCACCGCGCTGAAGCGCCTGGCGCGCACCGAAGTAGACGCTCACTTCGCTCGGGTGAAGCCATGATCAAGGCCCTGCTGATCGCCCCTATCCGGTTCTACCGGTTTTTCCTGAGCCCCTGGCTGGGGCGGCAATGCCGGTTCACGCCCACTTGCTCGGCCTACGCCATCCAGGCCATCGAGCAGCAGGGCGCCTGGCGCGGCAGCTGGCTGGCGGTGCGCCGCATCGGCCGCTGCCACCCGTGGTCGCCGGGCGGACACGACCCCGTGCCGTCCCCGCATCACCCCGACGAGCCCGCGTGTTGCGCGCCTCAGCGCCGCACCGGTCCCAATTGACGCTAAACTCGCGGGTTTGCCGCTCCGTTTCCGGCCGGCCCGCATACTTACCGTAGGCACCATGGATATCCGACGAACCATCCTCTGGATGATCTTCTCTTTCTCGCTGTTGCTTCTGTGGAACAACTGGCAAATCCATAACGGCAATCCGTCGTTGTTTGGCGGCGCTCCGGCAGCCAGCAGCAACGGGCAGGCAACTGCGCAACAGCCTGGCGCCGGCGGCCAGGCCGCCACGCCCTCGGTGCCTTCGACCCCCGCGGCGGCCGCCAGCACGGTGCCCGGTGCCGCGGCCGCACCGGCCGAGGCCAAGGCCCAGCAGGTCGTGGTTACCACCGACGTGCTGCGCCTGACCTTCGACACCAGCGGCGCACAACTGGTGCGCGCCGAGTTGCTCAAGTACCCGACCGCCGGCCAGGCCAACAAGCCCACCGTGCTGCTCGACCGTTCGCCCGAACTGACCTACGTGGTGCAGTCCGGCCTGGTTGGCGCCCCCGATGGGCAAAGCTTCCCCAATCACCAGACGCCGTTCCGCCTGGTATCCACCAACCACGAACTTACCGGCGACAACCTGCAAGTCGTTTTCGAGGCCGAATCGGGCGGCCTGACCGTCACCAAGACCTATACCCTGCATCGCGGCCGCTACGACATCGACGTGCAGCATGCCCTGACCAACACTACCGACGCCGCCCTGTCGCCCTCGCTGTACCTGCAACTGGAGCGCGACGGCAACGACCCGGCCGACACGTCCAGCTTCTATCACACGTTCACCGGCGTGGCGGTCTACTCAGAACAAGAAAAATTCCAGAAAGTCACCTTCTCGGATATCGCCAAGAACAAGGGCGACTACGTCAAGCATGCCGACAACGGCTGGCTGGCGATCGTGCAGCATTACTTCGCCACGGCCTGGGTGCCTCCAGAGGGCAAGCCGCGCACCAACGAACTGCTGCAGGTGCAGCCCAACCTGTACGCCGCGCGCAGCATCGAAGCCGTAGGCGCGGTGCAGCCGGGCGCCACGGCCCAGGTCGATTCGCACCTGTGGGTGGGTCCGCAAGACCAGAAGGCCATGGGCGCGCTGGCGCCGGGCCTGGAACTGGTGGTCGACTACGGCTGGCTGACTATCATCGCCAAGCCGCTGTTCTCGCTGTTGACCTGGCTGCACAGCCTGCTGGGCAACTGGGGCTGGGCCATCGTCGCCCTGACGGTCATCATCAAGGCGGTGTTCTTCCCGCTAGCCGCCGCCAGCTACCGGTCGATGGCGCGCATGAAGCAAGTGGCGCCGCGCCTGCAGGCCTTGAAAGAGAAGTACGGCGACGACCGCCAGAAGCTCAATCAGGCCATGATGGAGATGTACCGCACCGAGAAAATCAATCCGTTGGGCGGCTGCCTGCCCATGGTGGTGCAGATTCCGGTGTTCATCGCGCTGTACTGGGTGCTGCTGGCCAGCGTCGAAATGCGCGGCGCGCCGTGGATTTTGTGGGTGCACGACCTGTCGGTGCGCGATCCCTACTTCATCCTGCCGGCCATCATGATGGCCACCATGTTCCTGCAGATCAAGCTGAACCCCACGCCGCCCGATCCCATCCAGGCCAAGGTCATGATGATCATGCCGCTGGTATTCGGCGGGATGATGTTCTTCTTTCCGGCAGGCCTGGTGCTGTACTGGTGCGTCAACAATACGCTGTCCATCGCGCAGCAGTGGACCATCACGCGCAACCTTGAACGCAAGACGGCTGCCGCAGCCAACAAGTAGCCGCGTTACATAGCTTGGCGGGTGCCCGGCACCTGCCCGATTACGCCGTGCCCTGCAGCAGAAGGGGCGCGGCGTAATTCATGGTGCATGCGCATTGTTGCGGCGCCAGCCCGGCAAGGGTTTCGGCGCCCGTACTACAGGATAGTGGCTGGGGGCATGGTTCCGTTGCCGGCCAGCGCCGGCGTAGGCGACGCCAAGGCCAGCACAGCGATCACCACGGCCAGCAATGCCGCGCTGACACACTGCATCCACCACTGCCTGGCGGAGGGCGCGTCGGGGCGGCGCGATGCATCGCTGTGGGGGGACATGGATCGCTCCGGGACTCAGATCGATCCATTATGCAAAAGCCGGCTACCAGTTCAAACGAAGTTATCGACGTTAGAACAGAGCCTGGCGTCATATAGACGCGCGACAACTCAGGCAGTTGCCAGGAACTTCTGTACCAGCTTGACCCAGTAAGTGGCCCCCACGGGCAGCAGGGCATCGTTGAAGTCGTAATTGGGGTTGTGCAACTGGCAGGGGCCCATGCCATGGTAGGTGGCGATGCGGTGGTCGCCATCGCCATTGCCCAGGAACAGATAGCAGCCCGGCACTCGTTCCAGGTAGAAGGAAAAGTCTTCGGCCCCCATGAAGGCGGGGATGTCGCAATCGACCTGCTCGTCGCCAAAAGCCTCGCGGGCCACCTGGGCCGCGAACGCGGTTTCCTTTTCCCAGTTCACCAGCGGCGGATAGGCCCGCACGAAGTCGAGTTCGCCAGTGGCGCCATAGACTTGCGGCAGGGTGGTGGCAATGCGCCGCATGCCGTCTTCGATCTTGTCCAGCACACCGGTCGTATAGGTGCGTACGGTGCCGCGCAGCACGGCCTCGCCGGGAATGACGTTGTAGGCGTCGCCCGCGTGGATCTGCGTAATGGTCAGCACGGCCGATTCCAGCGGATCTTTGCTGCGCGAAATCAGGGTCTGCAGCGCATGCACCATGTCGGCCGCGATGATGATCGGGTCCACCGCGCTATGCGGCTGGGCGGCATGGCCGCCCACGCCGCGTATGGTGATGTCCCAGCGGTTGCTGGACGCCATGGCCGGCCCACTGCGAAACCCGAACTGGTTCGCCGGCATGCCGGGCATGTTGTGCAGCCCGAA
>DASPIV010000792.1:0-7580 GCA_035628955.1 Bordetella sp. | reverse complement strand
ACCTTCGGGATCCACGTAAAGACACTCGTCGGGCGCCACACGGAATTGGGGATAGCGCTCGGCGGCCTGCGCCGGATCGAATGTTTCGAGCCGCAGGCCGAACTGGCGCGCCGTGGCAAGCGTGGCGCGCATGCCGGCGTCTTCGGCACGTCCCACAGAGGCCACGCCGGTCCGCGTCAGCAATGTCTGGCCAGAAGCGGATTGCAGTTCGCGCCACAACACCTCGCTTGCGCGGATCAAGGGCACGTGTGCCGCTCCTTCTTTGCAGGCCACGCGAAAGATCCGGGTGTCGCCGCCTGTCGCGCCACGGTCGTGGGCGGGCGCATAACGTTCGAACAGAGTGACGGCGACGCCCCGACGGGCCAACCTCCAGGCTGTCATCGCGCCCATTACGCCGGCGCCGATCACGGCGACGTGCAGCGGAGATCCTGATTCGGACATGATGTGACTCTCTTCAATGCAGGGGTTTCAGGCAAAGTGGCATGCCACGCGCTGGGGAGATCCCGAACGGCACACCAGGTCCGGAACGGATTGCGCGCATTGTTCGCGTGCCATCCAGCAACGGGTCCGGAAACGGCAGCCGCTGGGGGGATTCGTGGGGTTGGGCAGCTCGCCGGTGAGTACGCGTGGATTGCGTTGCCGCTCGCGCCTGGGATCGGGTACGTTCGCGCTGTCGACCAGCGCCTGGGTGTAGGGGTGGCGCGGCGACCCGAGCACATCCCGGGCCGTGCCCATCTCGACGATACGGCCCATGTACATCACGGCGATATCGTTGGCGACGTTGGCCACGACACTCAGGTCGTGCGAAACAAACACATACGACACCCCAAGCTCCGTCTGCAAGTGGCGCAACAGGTTGATGACCTGCGCCTGCACTGAAACGTCCAGTGCCGATACCGGCTCGTCGCAGATGACCACTTTGGTCGGCCGGACCAGCGCGCGTGCGATTCCCACGCGCTGTTGCTGGCCACCCGACAGGGCATGCGGATAGCGCCTGGCATGATCGACGTTCAGGCCAACTTTTTCGAGCATGGCCATGGCCCGTTCCTGGCGCTGGGCGCGCGGCATGGCGGCATCGTGGATGTCCAGCGGTTCCCGCACGATATCGCCGATGGTCAGTCTCGGGTTCAGGGCTGTGTACGGCGATTGGAACACCATCTGTACATCCCGCATGACATCGCGCCATCGCTGGCCCTTCAGGCGCGAGATATCCTGGCCGCCGACGCGCAGAGTGCCGCTGGTAGGCGGTAACAAGCCTACCAGCATGCGGGAAAGCGTCGACTTTCCGCAGCCCGACTCGCCGACGATGCCCAGCGTGCTGCCGCTGGCCAGGGTCAGGCTGACGTCGTTGACCGCGTCCAGATATTGCGGCTTTGCCGGCCATGGACGAGCGATGCGGTAAGTTCGCCCCAGCGCCTCGGCCAGCAAGACCGGTGCGGTTCCAGCGGCGGGCATTGCGGATTCAGCTGTGCTGCGCATGGGCAACCTCTTCGGGCGTGAAATGGCAAAGCGACGAACGCCCGTCATCGAACTGGATGACTGCGGGTGATTCGCTCGCACAGCGCGGCGCGGCTAGCGGGCAGCGCGGATGAAACGCACAGGCTGCCGGCAGCCTTTGGGGCGATGGCGGAGCGCCGGCGATTGCCTGCAAAGGCTCGCCCGTGTGGTCCAGGCGCGGTACGGCATTAAGCAGCGCGCGCGTGTACGGATGGGCCGGTGCGTCGAATACGTCCATCACGGGTCCGATCTCGACAGCCCGCCCGGCATACATGACGAGCATGCGGTCTGCCATCTTCGCCACGACGCCCATGTCATGGGTAACGACCAGGATCGCCATGCCGAGCTGGTCGCGCAGGCGCAGCAATAACTGCAGAATCTGCGCCTTGATTGTTGCATCCAATGCCGTGGTCGGTTCGTCGGCAATCAACAGGTCGGGTTCCAGCGCCAGGGCCATTGCGATCAAGGCGCGTTGTCGCATGCCTCCGGAGAACTGGTGGGGATAATGGGCCGCTCGTTCGGCCGGCGACGGAATCCCCGTCAAGCCCAGTAGTTCCACCGCACGCTTCATTGCTTCGCGCCGAGAGGTTCCCCGGTGCACCATCAGCGTTTCGGCGATCTGATACCCCACCGTCGTGCAGGGATTCAACGCCGCCAGGGCGTCCTGGCTGATCAAGGCCATGCGTTCGCCGCACAGGCGGCGTCGCGCATCGGCCCGCAAGCCTTGTATGTCTTTGCCATCCAGTGCGATGCCTCCGGTCGTTCGGGCTTGCGACTGCAGCAGGCCCATCACGGCCTGAGCCAGCGTGGACTTGCCCGAGCCCGATTCACCGATAACGGCATAGATTTCGCCACGCTGCACTTCGAACGAGATATCCCGGACCACGGGCAGTTCGGCTCCCCTGTTGCGGAAGGCGACATTCAACCCGGCCACCGCCAGCAGGGGCGTGGCGGTGGCCGACGGCATGCGGGCCTGGGTCATTTCCGAAGCACCTTCACCGTGGCCAGGTCGAAATTGTCGCCATACAGCGCATCCCACTGCAGCTTCTTCGAAAAGCCATAGATGGATGCCGCCTGCCAGACCGCGGCGACATAGTAGTTGTCGTGCACGAGTTTCTGGGCCTGTTTCCAGTATTCCGCGCGCTTGGCCTCATCCATCTCGGCGCCTGCCAGGTCGGCAATCCTGTCGTACTCGGGGTCGGCCGTCACGCTGAGCGCAGAGTTGGACTTGAGAAAGGAATTCATCTTGCTCGCATCGCCCTCGCCGAAATCCCAGCCGATGATGTAGAACGGACCGGCACTGCGGCTTTGCATCATGCCGATGAGGCGGCCCCATTCCATGACCTGGGGCGATATCTTGAAACCTGTGGAGCCCAGCTGCGCGTTGATGGCCTGGTAGACCTCCCGGTCGGCTACATAGCGGCCGTCCGACGTATAGGTCTGCAGTTCGATGGTCTTGCCATCCATCAGTTCCTTGGCATGCTTGCGGTTGGGTTTATAGGCGGCGATGGACTTGTCGACCTGCACGACGTTCGGACCCAGTGGCGTACCCAGCACGCGGCCGTATTTGCCCAGCAGGTGGGTAACGACATTGTTGATATCAAGTGACTCGACAAAAGCTTGCCGTACGCGGATGTCGTCGAAAGGCGGCTTGCGCGAGTCGAGCAGCAGCGTCTGTACCAGGCCATTCATGCTGGCCACGATCTTGGCGTTGTCGGATTGCTCGATGCGCTCGACGTCCGAGATGGGAACGCGCTGGATGATGTCGACTTCGCCCTGTAGCAAGGCATTGACGCGTGTCGAGTTTTCCGGAACGAAGGTGTAGCGGCCACGCGCCACATCGGGGGCGGGCCCCCAATAATCGGGGTTGCGTACCAGCGTCAGCGATGCACCCTTGCGCCATTCCTGCAATTTGTAGGGGCCGGTGCCCATGGGTTTGTCATTGACTTCCTGGTTGCTGTGGGTTTCGAAATAGTGCTTGGGCATGATGAAAACGCGGCCGCTTCCGCCAATGGGCTGCATGCGGCGGGCCAGCAGCGGATCGGGCGTCTTGGTGCGGATCCGCACCGTATGGTCATCCACGGCGATCACCTCGGCAATGGAAGTGATCTGGGAATAGTGCGGCGAGTTCAGGTTGGGAGTCAGCAGGCGTTCCAGCGAGTACTTGACATCCTGCGCGGTAAGCGGCGTGCCGTCGTGGAATTTCACGTCGTCGCGCAGCTTGAATTCCCACAGGGTGGGCTCTTTGAGCTCGAACGATTTGGCCAGGTGCGGCTTGAGCTGGCCGGTCTCGGGGTCCAGCACCAGCAGGGTTTCGTAGATCTGGCTCATGATCGCCATGTCGGGCCCATTGGCCGTGCGGCTGGGGTCCAGCAGATCGATCCCGCCGCTCAGCGCGATGCGCACCTCGGTATCTGTGGCGGCATGGGCCCATGGGCCTGCCAGGATGGCGGCGGCGACCAGTGCGCCGTTGCGGCACCAGCGTGCTCCGGCCAAGGGCAGGGTGGCAGCGAAAATTCTGGATAGTTTCATGGCGATTCCCCTTTTGATGGAAATGGAATGCTGCAATGTCCCGCGGCTGCGACCACCAGCTGGCATATCGTCAGCTTCGGTTCAATTTGGGATCGGAGTAATCCCGCAACTGCTCTCCAAGCACATTGATCGAAAGCACCAACAGGAAAATGCACCCACCCGGGAATACCGTCAGCCACCAGGCGGTCTGCATATAGTCGCGGCCCTCGCTCAACATGCGGCCCCAGGTCGGCGTGTCGGTCGGAACGCCCAGGCCGACGAAGCTCAACCCGCTTTCCATCACGATGGCGGTTCCCAGCGCGAACGTCGACAGCACCAGGACATTGGGCAGCACATTGGGCAGGATATGGCGCACCAGTATGCGCAGGCTGGTGCCGCGCATGACGTGCACGGCCTCGACGTATTCCAGCCCCTTGATCTGCGTCGTGTCCGAGTAGGTGATGCGGGCGAACGGTACCCAGCTGCCAAGTGCGATCACGCCGATCACCAGGGGCACACTGGGCCGCAGGATGCCGACGATCGTGATCGCCAGCAGAAAAAATGGAAATGACAGCTGGATGTTCGACAGGTAAAGAAGCAAGTCGGCCAGGCGGCCGCCCCGATAGCCCGCACAGACACCTGCGCATATGCCGGCGGCCGCTGCCGCGAATACCGCGACGGCGGACACAAGCAAGGCGGGCCGCGCGCCAGCGATCAACAGCGACAGCACATCGCGGCCCAGCGCTTCGGTGCCCAGCCAGTAGCGTCCCTCGGGCCCTTGCGATCCGGGCGGAAGCAGCCTCGCACCCAGGTCCTGGTACGTGGGGTCATGCGGCGCCAGTGCTTCGCCGCCGATGGCGGCTGCCAGCACCAGCACCATGAATAGCAGGGCGATCATGATGATCGCCGGCTGGCCGGCCAGCGCGCGCCGCATGCCTTGCAGCGGATTCAATGCCATTGTGGATGGGGTCATTGCTGTCTCAGCCTCGGGTTGACCAGGCGGATCACGATTTCAACCAGTACCGTGATGCCGGCGAAAATGACGGCGACATACGCCACCACGCCTTGAATGATGGGATAGTCGCGCCGCTGGATCGACTCGATCGCCAGGCGCCCGATGCCCGGCCACGAGAACACGGTCTCTGTCAGGACCGCTCCCCCGAACAGCGTGCCGATTTCCAGGGCGATCAGTGCCAGCACCGGCACGATGCCGTTGCGCATCACAGTGCGAAATATCACCCGGCGCTCGGGCATACCCTTGGCGCGTGCGGCGCTGACGTAGCCCGATGGCAGTACTTCCAGCATCGACGATCGCGTCAAGCGCGTAACGCCGGGGAACACATAAAGCGCCAGGGTGGCGGCGGGCAGGATCAGATGCTGCCAACTGCCGATACCGTAGGTGGGAAACCAGCCCAGTCCCACGGCGAATATCTGGATCATCAGCAGCGCCATCCAGAACGACGGTACCGATGCGCCTATCACGCTGACGACCTGCACCGAGCGGTCCAGCACGCCGCCGCGCCAGGTGGCGGCCAACACGCCCAGGGGAATCGCCAGGGCCAGTGCCACGGCCAGCGAGGCCCCGGCCAGCAAAGCCGTGTTCGGCAGCCGCCGCATGATGATGGCCGTTACGGTGTCGCCGTCGAAATACGACTTTCCAAAATTGCCCTGCGCCGCGCCAGCCAGGTAGCGGAAATACTGAGTGGAAACAGGCTGGTCCAGGCCCAGCTCGCGCTGGAGAGCGGCGCGCTGTTCGGCGGTGGCATCCTGCGGCAGGATCTGCGTGGTGGGGTCGCCGCTCAGGCGCACCATGAAGAAGGTGAGCGTGATCGCGGTAATTACCACGCAGAAGCCCAGCAGCAGCTGTTTTCCGATCAGGTGAATCATGCCGCTACGACCCTTCGGTTGCGTTGCCGGTTTGGTAGTATCCGGTGCGCCAGGCGATGCCGGCGCTCGGGCCGTCCTGCATCACACGCTTCTGGAATTCGCTGCGCGCCGAATCCTCCATGAACGACAAGTACGCCGCTGCCTCGACCCATCCATTGACATGCGGCACCATGCCCATGGTCTCGTACGCGCGGTTGACCCCTACCTTGGTAATGCGCACTGCGGCGGCGGGCAGGCGGCACAGGGTCTGGGTCAGGCTGCCGATCGCCGCGTCCAGTCCATCGTCGGGCACGACGCTGCCGACTATGCCCATGCGCAGTGCTTCCGCGGCGCTGAACTGCCTGCCGGTCAGCAGGATGTCTTTCGCGATCTTGTGGTTGACCATCCAGGGCACCATCATGAATGCCGGCCCTGCGCCGAATAGCACCTCGGGTTCGCCCAGGCGGCAGCTTTCGGTGGCAATGGTGAAGTCGCAAGGCAGTACCATTTCGAAAGCGCCGCCCATGCAATAGCCATGGATGCCGGCAATTACCGGCTTCTTGCAATGCCAGATTGCCCACCGCGCGCGATTGGCTACTTCATGCAGGGCATGCAGCTTGTCCTCGTGCGTGCGTTCCCCCATTTCCAGCTTCAGGTCGAAGCCTGACGAGAAGGCCCGGCCATTGCCGCGCAATACCACGGCCAGGCACTCGGGGTCGTTGCTGGCCTGGTTGACTGTGTCGCCAATGAAGGCATAGATATCCGGCGTCAGCGCGTTGAGTTTTTCAGGGCGATTCAGGGTGATGGTCAACACCCGGTCACGCATCTCAAGCAAGGGCATTTCGATTTTCACGTTCACTCCTGGTTGTCGATGGCCACGGCGGCATCCACTGGTATGACTTGATCCCCGATCACCATGACGGGGTTGCATTCCACGCTCGCAATGTGGGGGTCGGATAACAGGGCCGCCTGTAGGCGATTGAGCAGAGAGGCGACTTCCTTGGCGGGCACGGCCGATTCTCCGCGGAAGGCGCCCCAGGCACAGGCGCTTTTGAGCCGGGCCAGGGCACGCTCGACCCGCTCCGGCGTGGCGGGAAGCAGGCAAACCACGACGTCGTCCAACGCTTCGGTCAGCACGCCGCCCAGCCCGATAATGCCCAGAGTGTTCAACGACACATCGCGACGCACACCGACGATGAGTTCGCGCCGTCGGCCCAGGTCGCGCGTCACCATGAACCCGGCCAACGCCTGGGCGCCCAGCGCTTTGGCAACGCTGTCCGCCATTTCGTTGGCCGCCCGCTGCACCGCCGCGGCGTCGCCCAGGCCAGTCCGCACGCCGCCCACGTCGCTTTTGTGCGCCACGCCGGGCAACACCGCCTTCAGTACGACTGGATAGCCCAATGTGTCGGCCAAGGCGGCGATTTTTCCGGCGTCGTCCGTGGTCAGCACTTTGGGTGTTTCCACGCCGTGCCGCGCTAGCAAGGCATAGGAGCCGACCTCGGTTGTATAGTCCGCCGGCGATCCTGCCACGGCCTTGGGCTTCCTGGCCTGTAACTCGGGAGCGTGGTCCGGCGCATCGGCGCTGCGATCCAGGAATCGGCCGCGTTGGCGCAACGCCGCCAGCGCGGCACCCACTGCCGCCACGGATTCCAAGCAGGGCACGCCGGCCTCGCGCATCGCGCTGAACGACGCATGCGGCCTGTCTG
>DASPIV010000791.1:0-12784 GCA_035628955.1 Bordetella sp. | reverse complement strand
ATTGAGCCCGGCTATCAATTAAGTTAAATAATTAAATTTGTTTTATTGATAGTGGTTATTTATCATCTGTTCCATGGTCGCAAGGCCAACCAATCTTTAGGAGATGACTGAATGCTGCAGAATCGCGAAGGCCAGCGAGTCCCCGACGTGACCTTCCCCGTCCGCCAGGGCAATGAATGGAAGCAGGTCACCACCGACGACCTGTTCAAGAACAAGACCGTGGTGGTTTTCTCGTTGCCCGGCGCTTTCACGCCCACTTGCTCGTCCACGCACCTGCCCCGCTACAACGAGCTGGCGCAGGCGTTTCAAGCCCATGGCGTGGACGACATCGTGTGCGTCTCCGTCAACGACACCTTCGTCATGAACGAGTGGGCGAAAGACCAGGAATCGGCCAACATCACCCTGCTGCCCGATGGCAACGGCGAGTTCACTGAAGGCATGGGCATGCTGGTCGATAAGCGCGATCTCGGTTTCGGCAAGCGCAGTTGGCGCTATTCGATGCTGGTGAAAGACGGCGTGATCCAGAAAATGTTCATCGAGCCGGAAAAGGAAGGCGACCCGTTCGAAGTTTCCGACGCCGATACCATGCTGGCCCACATCGCTCCGCAGGCCAAGAAGCCCGACCAGGTGGTGGTGTTCTCCAAGCCCGGCTGCCCGTTCTGCGTCCAGGCCAAGACCCTGCTGGTCGACAAGGGCTACGACCCGATCGAGATCCCGCTGGAACACAAGGTGCGGGGCCGCGTCATCGGCGCGGTGTCGGGCAAGGGCACGGCGCCGCAGGTGTTCATCAACGGCACCCTGATCGGCGGCCTGGAAGACCTGCAAGCGCACTTCGCCTGACGGCCGCGGTTCTGGCGAGCCTCTTTCTAGCCCGACAGCAGCAGGTGCCACAGCAGGTGTCTGGCTCCCGCAGGGTGCCTGACACCGCTGTCGGATTTCGGCGCGGCCGCATGGCGCGCAGCGCCGCATTGCATGGGACAGTCATGGATATTCTGCACACCGACATTGCCATCATAGGCGCCGGCACGGCCGGCCTGGCGGCTTACCGCGCGGCGCGCGGCGCCGGCAAGCGTGCCTTGCTCATCGAGGGCGGCCCGTACGGCACCACTTGCGCCCGCGTGGGCTGCATGCCTTCCAAGCTGTTGATCGCGGCCGCCGAGGCCGCGCATGGCGCCGCGCACACCGCCCCGTTTGGCGTGCATGTCGAGGGTACGGTCCGCGTGGACGGCCGCCAGGTCATGGCGCGCGTACGGCGCGAGCGCGATCGCTTTGTCGGGTTTGTGCTCGAAGGCGTCGAGAACATCCCGGCCGAAGACAAGCTGGCCGGTTATGCGCGCTTTGTGTCGGATACCGTCCTGCGCGTGGATGGCCGCATCGAGGTCCGGGCCGGCAGCGTTGTCATCGCTACCGGCTCGCGCCCGTCGGTGCCGCCGTCGTTCGAGGCCCTGGGCGATCGCCTGGTCGTCAATGACGATGTATTCAACTGGCAAGACCTGCCGCGCAGCGTGGCCGTGTTCGGCCCCGGCGTCATAGGCCTGGAGCTGGGCCAGGCACTGGTCCGGCTGGGCGTGCGGGTGCGGGTGTTCGGGGTCAGCGGCAGCCTGGGCGGCCTGACCGATCCGGCGGTGCGCCTGCGTGCGCGCCGCAGCTTCCAGGACGAGTTCTACCTGGACCCGGATGCGCGCGTGCTGTCCACCGCACGCGTTGGCGACGAAGTCGAGGTGCGCTATGTGGCGCTGGACAACACCGAGCGCACCGAGCGCTTCGATTACGCGCTGGTGGCCACCGGGCGGCGCCCCAATGTCGACCAGCTCGATCTGCAGCAAACCAGCCTGGCGCGCGATAAGCGCGGCGTGCCCGAATTCGACCGCGGCACCTTGCAGGCCGGCCATGCGCCGATTTTCATTGCCGGCGACGCCAACGCCGATGCACCGCTGCTGCACGAAGCTGCCGACGAAGGCCGCATTGCCGGAATGAATGCCGCGCGCTTCCCCGATGTGCGGCCGGGGTTGCGGCGGGCCGCATTGGCGGTCGTGTTCTCCGATCCGCAGATTGCGCTGGTGGGCACGCCTTATGCGCGGCTGCCGCAAGACGGCTTCGTGACCGGGGAAGTCGATTTCGGCGACCAGGGCCGCTCGCGCGTGATGCTCAAGAACAAAGGCATGCTGCATGTGTACGCAGACACCGCTACCGGCCGCTTCCTGGGCGCGGAAATGGTCGGTCCGTCGGCCGAGCACATCGGCCATCTGCTGGCCTGGGCGGCGCAGCAGGAACTGACCATCGCGCAAATGCTCGACATGCCGTTCTATCATCCGGTCGTGGAAGAGGGTGTGCGCACCGCGCTGCGCGATGCGGCCGCGCGTTTGCAAGAAGCCGGCCAAGCCCAACTGCGGGCCGCGGCCTAGCCAGCCTTCACGCCCCAGACCCCTATGCCGCCCGCTGCCGCGCTTCGTCGCTAGCCAGGGCGTCGAGCACGGCGCGCTCGAACTGCATCTGGGTGCGGGGGCGCTCGAGCGCCGACCCGGTCAGGATGAACACGTCTTCGACCCGGTCGCCCAGTGTCATGATCTTGGCCATGCTGACACTGACCCCGTGTTCGGCGAAGACGCGCGTCAAGGCATGTAGCAGCCCCGGGCGATCGGTGGCGGTAACCGACAACCGCCATGACAGGCTGCGCTCGTCGGGCTGCAGCTCGGCTTGCGGCATCACCGGGAAAACCTTGGAAATGCGCGATTGCCGCCGGCGTGCCGGGGCGCCGTACGCGCCACGGGTTTCGGCCGTGTCCTGAGGGTCGCGCAGGCGTTGCGCCAGTTCGTGTTCGACCAGGGTGGCCTGGGCTCGCAGGTCGGTGCTGCCGTCGGGCAGCAGCACGATGAAACTGTCCAGGGCCCAGCCATGCCGGGTGGTGTGGATGCGGGCGTCCTGGATGCCCAGCGACTTGGCGTCGAAATAAGCGCAGATGGCCACCACCAGTTCGGGCACATCGCGCGTGTACACCATGATTTGCAGGCCTTCGCCTTGTTCGGTGGGGCGGGCGCGCACCACCGGGCCGTCCGGAGCCACCTGGTAGTACAGATGGCGGGTATGCCAGGCGATGTCCGACGCGTCGTGGCGCAGGAAATAGGCAACGTCCAACTCGTTCCAGAAGGCCTGGCGCGCATCGTCGCGCAAACCTACCAGGCGGGTCAGGCGCGCGGCTTCTTCTTTGCGCTCGGTCAGTACCGTATGCGTATCGGCGGGCGAGCCCCCCAGCGCGGCCAGCGTCAGGCGGTACAGATCTTCGAGCAACTTGCCTTTCCAGGCATTCCAGACCTTGGGGCTGGTGCCGCGTATGTCGGCCACGGTCAGCAGGTACAGGGCCGTCAGGCGGCGTTCGTCGCGCACGGTGGCCGCGAAATCGTTGATGACGCCGGGGTCGGACAGATCGCGCTTTTGCGCGACCGCCGACATCAGCAAGTGCTGGCGCACCAGGAACTCGACCAGTTCCGCATCGTCGGGATCGAGGCCGTGCTCGTGGGCAAAGCGCCGGACCTCGCGCGCTCCCAGCTCGGAATGGTCGCCGCCGCGCCCCTTGGCAATGTCGTGGAACAGGGCCGCCACATACAGTAGCCAGTGGCGTTCCAGGTTGGCGATCAATTGGCTGGCCAGCGGATACTCCTGCGCATGTTCGGGCATGGTGAAGCGCCTGATATTGCGCACCACGGCCAGCGTGTGCTGGTCGACCGTATACACATGGAACAGGTCGTGCTGCATCTGGCCCACAATACGGCGAAACACCGGCAGATAGCGGGGCAGGATGTTCAGCATGGTCATGCGGCGCAGCTCGTGCACGATCCCGCGCGGCTGCTGCAGTATTTGCAAGAACAGTTTGCGGTTGACCGGGTTGCGCCGAAACTGCGCGTCGATGCGGTGGCGCGAATGCCAGATGGCGCGCAAAGTGCGCGGCGACATGCCGGTCAACTCGGGATGCTGCTGCATCACCAGGAAGGCGCGCAGCAGCAGGGTGGGATTGCGTTCGAAGCCGTCGTCGCGCACGATATCCAGCCGCCCGCGCAAATTGCGCAGCTCATCGTCGATGTCGCGCGCGTCGATGTCGGGCCGCGGATAAAGCCGTTCTTCGATGCTGGGCACCAGAATGGCGTTCAATTGCGTCACCAGGCGCGCTGCCCAGTAATAGCGCTGCATCAGCAGTTCGCTGCTGCGCCGGGTGGCTGTGGCCTGGATGCCATAGATCTCGGCCAGCCCCGGCTGCAGGTCGAACAGAACGCGATCTTCGCGGCGGCCCGTCAGCAGATGCAGTTCGATGCGCAGCCGCTTGAACGCCTGTTCGGCGCGGCGCAGGTCGCGCGCCTCGGAAGGCGTCAGCAGGCCGGCCTGGGCCACTTCGCGCCAGTTGCGGCCGAAGCCCGCCGCGCGCGCCATCCACAGAATGACTTGCAGGTCGCGCAGTCCGCCCGGGGACTCCTTGCAATTGGGCTCCAGCGCGTAGGGCGTGTCCTGGTAGCGGGCGTGGCGCTGCTGCATCTCGACGCGCTTGGCCTGAAAAAAGGCCGCGGCGTCGAGTTGGGCCTGAATGGCGGCCTCGAACTGCTTCATCAGGGCGCGGCTGCCGGCCAGCCAGCGTGATTCCAGCAAAGCGGTCTCGACGGTGATGTCGGCGTGCGCTTCTTGTTCGCAGTCGGCCAGCGTGCGCACGCTGTGGCCGGGCTCCAGGCCCAGGTCCCACAGGGCGGCCACCAGCGTCTCGATGGCCTCGGCATCCCGGGATGCGGGCGCGTGCGGCAGCAAGATCAGCAGATCGACGTCGGAGTGCGGGTATAGCTCGCCGCGCCCGTATCCGCCCACCGCGGCCAGGGTGGCGCCCGCGGGTAGCGGGTGCAGCTTGAGCAGGTCGCGCAAGGCGTGATCGACAATGCGCCGCAATTCCGAGAGCAAGGTATCGGGACGCCGATGCTGGCGGAACTGGGCGATGGCCTCGCCGCGGGCACGCTGCAGTCGCCGGCGCAGGTCGGGCAGCGAGGGCGGGGCGGCGGGGCTCATGGGCTGGTCGGCTTCAGGCCGTCGGCAAGACCAGGGGTTCGGTCACGAAGGCCGGCGGCTGGCGCACGCCCGGCGACAGCGTCAATACTTCATAGCCGGTATCGGTCACGCAGACGGTGTGTTCCCATTGCGCCGACAGGCTGTGGTCGCGCGTGACCACCGTCCAGCCGTCGGCCAACTGGCGGATCTCGCGGCGGCCGGCGTTGATCATGGGCTCGATCGTGAAGATCATGCCCGTGGTCAGCGGCACCCCGCTGCCGGGCTTGCCATAGTGCAGCACCTGTGGATCTTCGTGGAAGCGCTGGCCGATGCCATGGCCGCAGAACTCGCGCACCACCGAATAGCCATTGGATTCGGCATGCTTCTGGATGGCACTGCCCACATCGCCCAGGGTGGCGCCATTGCGCACCTGCTGGATGCCTTTCCACATGCATTCGAAGGTGATCTCGGCCAGGCGGCGCGATTGGATCGACGGCTCGCCCACGTGATACATGCGGCTGGTATCGCCGAACCAGCCATCCTTGATGATGGTGACGTCGATATTGAGTGCGTCCCCATTTTTCAGCACCTTGTCGCCCGGGATGCCATGGCAGACCTGGTGGTTCACCGAGGTACAGATGGCGCCGGTGAAGGGGGGATAGCCCGGGGGCGCATAGCCTACCGTGGCCGACTTCACCTTGAGTTCGTCGGTCAGGTATTCCAGGCACAGGCGGTCGAGTTCGCCGGTGGTGACGCCCGGTTTCACATAGGGGGTAATGAAATCAAGGATCCTGGCGGCGTCCTGGCAGGCGGCGCGCATTTTGTCGAGATCGGCGGGGTTGGTAACTATGCCCATGTATTGGCTTGAGTAACTGGGTGGAAAAATAGTAGAATTATAGGCTTGCCTAAAAACCGGGGCACAAGGCCGCGCTCACATCGGACTGCAATTGGGCTGCAATTGGGGGCTGGGCTGCAATTGGACTACATCAAGATCGGGCGTGTGTGATCGAGCTTGTGTGGTTTGTCCATTGTAGGGCCTTGGCTGCCACGGCCGTCTGGGTTTGTTCGCCGCAGGGGTTCGCCGCTGTGTGGCGATCGGCCAACCGGGTTTCGGGCTTGTTTCATCCTGATATCAGGAAATCGCGTGCTACGCCACCCAGGGTGTCGGCCATGCCATGCATCCATGCATGGGCCGGTACAGGTGTAGCGCAAGAACCAACCCTCGGAGAAATTCATGTCCCTCATGCGCGAAATGCTGGAAGCTGGTGTCCACTTCGGTCACCAGACCCGCTACTGGAATCCCAAGATGGCCCCGTATATTTTCGGCCATCGCAACAAGATTCACATCATCAACCTCGAACAAACCGTGGCCAAGTACCAGGAAGCCACCAAGTTCGTGAAGCAAATCACCGCCCGCGGCGGCAGCATCCTGTTCGTCGGCACCAAGCGCGCCGCGCGTGACCTGGTTGCCACCGAAGCCGCCCGTTGCGGCATGCCCTATGTCGATGCCCGCTGGCTGGGCGGCATGCTGACCAACTTCAAGACGGTCAAGACCTCGGTCAAGCGTCTCAAAGACATGGAAGTGGTCGTCGCCGAAGGCGGCGCCGAGCGCATGATCAAGAAAGAAGGCCTGCTGTTCCAGCGCGAACTCGACAAGCTGAACAAGTCGATCGGCGGCATCAAAGACATGAACGGCCTGCCCGATGCGCTGTTCGTCATCGACGTCGGCTACCACAAGATTGCCGTGGCCGAAGCCCGCACGCTGGGCATCCCGGTGGTGGCTGTGGTTGATACCAACCACTCGCCCGATGGCATCGACTACGTCATCCCCGGCAACGACGACTCGGCCAAGGCCATCGCCCTGTACACCAAGGGTATCGCCGATGCCGTGCTGGAAGGCCGCGAGCAGAACCGCAACGGCCCGGTCGAAGAAGCCGGCGAAGGCTCGGAAGAGTTCGTCGAAGTGCAGGACAACCAGGGCTAAAGCCCTATCCGGCGGGCTGGCCGCGGCGGGCGTTCCTGCGCCCCGCGGCCGTGCCGGCCGGAAGTCCCGAGACGGGCTCCCGTCTCATGGCCCGCCAGTACGGGCGTGTTGTCGAATCAATCCATATGTCCCGCTGCTGCCGGGGCATGTCTTAGCGAAACTGGAGCAATCATGGCTGAAATTACCGCCGCCCTCGTCAAGGAACTGCGCGAAAAGACTGACGCGCCCATGATGGAGTGCAAAAAGGCCCTGACCGAAGCCGAGGGCGACCTGGCCCGCGCCGAAGAAATCCTGCGAGTCAAGCTGGGCAACAAGGCCAGCAAGGCTGCCGCGCGCGTCACGGCCGAAGGCCTGATCGGCCTGTATATCTCGCCCGACGCCAAGCAAGGCGCCGTCATCGAAGTCAACTGCGAAACCGACTTCGTGGCCAAGAACGACGATTTCGTGGCCTTCATCAACAAGCTGGCCGAACTGGTCGCCACCCAGAAGCCCGCCGACGTGGCTGCGCTGTCGGCGCTGCCGCTGGGTGAGGGCACGGTAGAAACCACCCGTACCGCGCTGGTCGGCAAGATCGGCGAAAACATCTCGGTACGTCGCTTCGACCGCATCGACACCGACAATGCTCTGGCCAGCTATGTGCACGGCGGCAAGATCGGCGTGCTGGTCGAATACGCGGGCGCCGAAGAAATCGGCAAGGACCTGGCCATGCACATCGCGGCCACCAAGCCCAAGGCCCTGGCTGCCTCTGGGGTGCCGGCCGCCGATATCGCCGCCGAACGCTCGGTTGCCGAGCAAAAGGCCGCCGAATCGGGCAAGCCCGCCGAGATCGTTGCCAAGATGGTCGAAGGTTCGGTGCAGAAGTTCCTGAAAGAAGTCACGCTGCTGTCGCAGCCCTTCGTCAAGAACGACAAGCAAACCGTTGAACAGATGCTCAAGGAAAAGAACGCGTCGATCAGTAAATTCGTGCTGTTTGTCGTGGGCGAGGGCATCGAGAAGAAAGCCAGCGACTTCGCCGCCGAAGTCGCCGCTGCTGCCGCTGGCCGGGCCTAGCCGGCCGCGCCTAGTCGGTAGCTGCACCAGGGCCGGCTAGATAAAGGTCTAGTCCGGCCCTATTTCTTGTCTTACACTTTCGTCGGATCGTTCCCTGGGACATCACCTATGAGCAGCAGAACATACAAACGGGTTCTTCTCAAACTTTCCGGCGAGGCGCTGATGGGCGAAGATGCTTTTGGCATCAATCGCAGCACCATCGTGCGCATGACCGATGAAATCGCCGAAGTGGTCGCGCTGGGCGTGCAACTGGCTATTGTCATCGGCGGCGGCAATATCTTCCGCGGCGTGGCGCCGGGTGCGCAAGGCATGGACCGCGCCACGGCCGACTACATGGGCATGATGGCTACCATCATGAATGCCCTGGCCCTGCAAGACGCCCTGAAGCACAAAGATGTCGATACCCGGGTGCAATCCGCGCTGAATATCGACCAGGTCGTCGAGCCCTACATCCGTCCCAAGGCGCTGCGCTACCTGGAAGAGGGCAAGGTCGTCATTTTCGCGGCCGGCACGGGCAACCCGTTCTTCACCACCGATACGGCGGCCGCGCTGCGCGGCGCCGAGATCGGCGCCGAGATCGTGCTCAAGGCCACCAAGGTCGACGGCATCTATAGCGCCGACCCCAACAAAGACCCCACGGCCACGCGCTATGCGCGCATCAGCTTCGATGAAGCCATCGTGCGCCGCCTCGAAGTCATGGACGCCACGGCTTTCGCGCTGTGCCGCGACCAGAAATTGCCCATCAAGGTGTTTTCGATCAACAAGTCGGGCGCGCTCAAGCGCGCGGTCAGCGGCGAAGACGAAGGCACCCTGGTACACGTTTAAGCAAAGGAAATCCTCATGAGCGTCGCAGAAATCCGTAAATCCGCCGAAACCAGGATGGCCAAGTCGCTGGACACGTTGAAGCTCAACTTGTCCAAGATCCGTACCGGCCGCGCCCATACAGGCATTCTGGATCATGTGCAGGTCGAATACTACGGTTCGCCGGTGCCCGTGAGCCAGGTTGCCAACGTGAACCTGGTCGACGCGCGTACCATCAGTGTCCAGCCCTACGAGAAGCCCATGGCCGCGGCCATCGAGAAAGCCATACGCGAATCCGACCTGGGCCTGAACCCCATGAACATGGGCGAAACGATCCGCGTGCCGATGCCCGCCCTCACCGAAGAGCGCCGCCGCGACCTGACCAAGGTGGTCAAGGGCGAGGGCGAAGACGCCAAGATCGCGGTGCGCAACCTGCGCCGTGAAGCCAACGAAGCGCTCAAGAAACTGGTCAAGGACAAAGACATCTCCGAAGACGACGAGCGCCGCGCGCAAGACGACATCCAGAAGCTCACCGACCGCAACGTGACCGAGATCGACAAGCTCATCACCCAGAAAGAAGCGGAAATCATGACCGTATAATCGGGGCCAGGTACCGATTTCGCGCGCCGCCCGTGCCGTACCGCTGCTAAGCTGACCAGCGCGGTGGCGGCAAGGCGGCGCAGTTCTTTGGGTTCCCCGGCCCGCACGGGCTTTCCCGGCACGACGCTTCCTGCTCATGGCTATCAGTTCTACCCAGGCAATCCCCGCCACCCAGGCCGTTCCCCAGCACGTCGCCATCATCATGGACGGCAACGGCCGTTGGGCAACGCGCCGGCACTTGCCGCGCACCGCGGGCCATGCCAAGGGCGTGCAGGCCGTGCGGCGCGTAGTCGAGGCTTGCGGGCGGCGCGGCGTGCGCTACCTGACCCTGTTCGCTTTCAGTTCCGAGAACTGGCGGCGTCCTCCGGAAGAGGTCTCGTTGCTGATGCGCCTGTTCGTGCAGGCGCTCGAGCGCGAGGTCGACAAGCTCAACGAACAAGGGGTGCGGCTGCACGTGGTGGGCGATATGTCGCGCTTCGAACCGCGCCTGCAGGCACTGATCGCCGACGCGCAGGCGCGCACCGCGCACAACGACCGCCTGCATTTGTCGGTGGCGGCCAACTACGGCGGGCGCTGGGATATTCTGCAGGCCACGCGCGCCATGCTCAGCCAGCATCCCGACCTGGCGCGCGATCCCCAGCGTATCGACGAAGCACACCTGGCAGACTATCTGTCGATGGCCTGGGCGCCCGAGCCCGACTTGTTCATCCGCACCGGTGGCGAACAGCGCATCTCCAATTTCCTGATCTGGCAGCTGGCCTATGCCGAGCTGTATTTCACCGACGATTACTGGCCCGACTTCGGCGCAGCCGAACTCGACGCCGCATTCGAGTGGTATCGCACCCGCGAGCGCCGTTTCGGGCGTACCAGCGCGCAACTGCGCGGCGATACCGCGCGCTAGCGGCCACCGCCCCAGACCACCGGAGAGACCCCCTATGCTCGGCCAACGCGTCCTTACCGCTGTGATCCTGCTGGCCGTATTGGCGGCCGCTCTGGCCTCGAGCAACCCCTGGTGGTTCGTGGCCTTGCTGGCCGCGGGCGCGGCTTGCGCCTGCTGGGAATGGTTGCGCCTGACCGTGCCGCAGCCGCCATCGCGGGCATTGTGCGTCGGTATTGCTGCTGTGCTGCTGGCTGTCATGCTTTGGCTTACCTGGGCCTGGTTGTCGGCGCAGCCTGCCGCAGCCGCCGTGCAGGCTGCCGTGGTGCGCTGGCTGGTGCCGGCGGTGGCGCTGGTATGGCTGCTGGCCGTCACGACGGCCGTGTTGCGCGGCCGCGCCGATGCCGCGCCGGCCAGCCTGGCGTGGTCGCTGTTCAGTGTGCCGGCCATCCTGGCGGCCTGGTCGGTGCTGGCATTGATGTTCATGGCGCGTGGCGGCTGGTTCGTGGTGTCGCTGCTGGCGCTGGTATGGGTGGCCGACATTGCGGCCTATTTTGCGGGCCGGGCATTCGGCAAGCGTAAACTGGCTCCCAGGGTCAGCCCGGGCAAGACCATCGCGGGCGCCGTGGCGGGCATCCTGGCCGCAGTGGCCTGGGTCTGGCTGTCCAGCCTGTGGACAGGCAGCTTTGGCCAGGCCCTGGTCGAGCGCGGCTCTCTTTGGCTGGCGCTGCCGGCGGCGGCGCTGCTGGGCGCCATATCCATCGTGGGTGATCTGTTCGAATCCTTGCTCAAGCGCCGCGCCGGCCGCAAGGATTCCAGTGCGCTCTTGCCGGGCCATGGCGGAGTCTACGATCGCATCGACGCCATCCTGCCTGTCGCGCCGTTTGCCCTGTTGCTGTCTGGAGTGTTGTCTTGAGTCGTTTCCAACGCGTTGCCGTCCTGGGTTCTACCGGCTCCATCGGGGAAAGCACCCTGGATGTCATCGCCCGCCACCCCGAACGGTTGGCGGTGTCGGCCTTGTCGGCCCATAGCCGGATGGAACGTCTGGCCGAACAGGCCGCCGCCAGCGCGGCGCCGGTGGTGGTCGTGCCCGACGAGGCCGCCCGCCGCCGCTTCCAGGCTGCCTGGCCCGCCGGGCGTAGGCAACCCCAGATCCGCGTCGGTGCGCAGGCGCTGGCCGACACGGCGGCCGACGCCGGTTGCGACACAGTCATGGCCGCCATCGTGGGGGCCGCCGGCCTGCCGGCCGCCCTGGCGGCAGCCCAATCCGGCAAGCGCGTCTTGCTGGCCAACAAAGAAGCCCTGGTGGCCGCCGGCGGTCTGTTCATGCGGGCCGTGCGCGAGCACGGCGCCGAATTGCTGCCCATCGACAGCGAGCACAATGCCATTTTCCAGTGCATGCCACACGGCGATCGCGCCGGTGCGCCCCGCGAACCGGCGCGCGGCGTGCGCCGCCTGCTGCTGACGGCCTCGGGCGGCCCGTTCCGGCGGCAAGACCCGCAAGACCTGCACGATGTCACGCCGGACCAGGCCTGCGCGCATCCCAACTGGAGCATGGGGCGCAAGATCTCGGTCGATTCGGCCACCATGCTGAACAAGGGGCTCGAGGTCATCGAGGCGCATTGGCTGTTTGCCATGCCGGCCGACCGCATCGAGGTCCTGATCCACCCGCAAAGCGTGGTGCATTCGATGGTCGAGTACGAAGACGGCTCGGTGCTGGCGCAATTGGGCCAGCCCGACATGCGTACCCCCATCTCGTATGGGCTGGGATTCCCCGAACGCCTGGACAGCGGGGTAGGGCCGCTGGACCTGGCCCGTTTGGGCCGGCTGGAATTCGAAAACCCCGACATGCGGCGCTTTCCGTGCCTGCAACTGGCATTCGATGCCTTGCGCACGGGGCAGGCCGCCTGCGTGGCGCTCAATGCGGCCAACGAAGTGGCGGTCGAGGCCTTCCTGTCCGGCCGCCTGCGCTATACCTGGATCCCGCGGGTAATCACGGCGACGCTCGAATGGCAGCAGCGCCAGTCTTCTGTTACCCTCGATAACCTGGCCGACGTGCTCGCACTGGATGCCGCAGCGCGCGCCTATGCGGGCAATCTCGGCCTGGCCTGATCCCGCCACGCCCTCTGACATCGATTCATGCTCTTCACCCTGCTTGCCTTCATCGTTGCCCTGGGCATACTCATTACGTTCCATGAGCTGGGCCATTACTGGGTGGCCCGCCTTTGCGGCGTGCGAGTGCTGCGGTTTTCCGTGGGATTCGGCAAAGTGCTGCTGCGCCGGGTCGACCGCCATGGCACCGAATGGGCGGTTTCGGCCCTTCCCCTGGGGGGCTACGTCAAGATGCAAGACGACCCGCCACCCGGCGCCTCGCGCGCCGTGGCCGCACAGTCGTTCAATACCCAGCCGGTGGGCCGGCGTATCGCCATCGTGGCGGCCGGGCCGCTGTTCAA
>DASPIV010000790.1:0-7055 GCA_035628955.1 Bordetella sp. | reverse complement strand
GGGTATCGGCGGCGCCGGCCTTGTAAAGCAGCGACAGGATCATGGCGTTGATGCCCACCGACTTGCCCGATCCGGTAGTACCGGCCACCAGCAAGTGGGGCATCTTGGCCAGGTCGGCCACGACCGGGTTGCCGGCGATATCCTTGCCCAGCGCCATCGTTACGACGGAGTGGCTGGCGTGATACGTTTGCGAGCCCAGGATCTCGGACAGCTTGACCATCTGGCGGCGCGGGTTGGGCAGTTCCAGGCCCATCAGGTTCTTGCCGGGAATGGTTTCCACCACCCGGATGCTGACCAGGCTGAGCGCGCGCGCCAGGTCTTTGGCCAGATTGACGATCTGGCTGCCCTTCACGCCGGTGGCGGGCTCGATTTCGTAGCGTGTGATGACCGGGCCGGCCTGGGCCGCCACCACCGTGACGACCACGCCGAAATCGGCCAGCTTCTTTTCGATCAGGCGCGAGGTGAATTCGATGGTCTCGGCCGAGACCGTTTCCTGGCTGGGCGACGGGGGGTCCAGCAAGCTGATGGTGGGCAGGTCGCCTTCGCCGGCAGGAGGGGCGAACAGCGTCTGCTGTTTTTCTTTTTCGACGCGATCGGAACGCGGCACGACGGTAATGGCCGGTTCGATGCGTACCGGCTGTTCATGGGTGAGCTTTTCGTGCTTGGCCTCGACCTGCTCGGTGCGCACCGCCTTGGCCACCTGGCCGACCTTGCGGTCCTGGCGTGCCGTATAGGAATCGCGTGCGCGCCGCAGCAGGCTTTCAAGCCATGCGCCCAGCCGTTCAGCCACGTGCAGCCATGAAAACGAGAAAAACAGGCTCAGGCCGACCGCCAGCATGACCAGCAGCGCCAGGGTGCCGCCGGTAAACCCCACGCCTTCGGCCAGCCAGCCGGCCAGCATCTGGCCGATGACCCCGCCCGCGCCGCTTTCGCCATCGGTGCCGCCGGGCAGGTGCATGCCCCAGCTGTACAAGCGCAAGGCCTCGATGCCCAGCGAGCCGACCAGCACCAGGAAGAAGCCTATGCCCTCTTCCCAGTGCACGCGCGGCAAGACCTCGGCCTGCTTGCCGTCGCTGGCGCGCAGGTGGCTGGCCAACCGGCGATAGCCGGCGCGCACCCGATGCAGCAGCAGCACCACCCACCACCAGGCGGAATAGCCGAACAAATACAGCAGGATGTCGGACAGGTAGGCGCCCAGGGTGCCGCCCCGGTTATGGATGGCGCCGCCGGGCACGGAATGCGACCATCCCGGGTCGGCAGGCGACCAGGTGGCCAGCACCAGGGTCAGCCAGGCAGCCAAGGCGGCGAACAGAATCCAGCGTGCTTCGCGCAGCAGGGCAGAAATTCGCGTCTGCAGTGGCGAAGGGCCGTTTCGGGTGTTGCGCGAGGCGCGGGGGGAAGCAGTTGAAATACGCGGCATGCGGCTCATTATAATTGGGCATCCCTCTAAAGATACTTACCTATGTCCACACCCAAACACGCTAAAGTTTTGATACTCGGATCCGGCCCCGCCGGTTACACGGCCGCCGTCTATGCGGCGCGTGCCAATCTGGCGCCCGTACTTGTTACAGGTCTGGCCCAAGGCGGGCAGCTCATGACCACCACCGATGTCGATAATTGGCCCGCCGACGCCTCGGGCGTGCAGGGTCCCGACCTGATGCAGCGCTTCCAGCAGCACGCCGAACGCTTCAATACCGACATCATTTTCGACCATATCGCCAAAGTCGACGTTTCGCGCCGCCCGTTCACGCTGACCGGCGACACCGGTAACATCTATACCTGCGATGCGCTCATCATTGCCACGGGGGCCTCGGCCAAGTACCTGGGCCTGCCCTCCGAAGAGGCTTTCATGGGCCGCGGCGTGTCGGGCTGCGCCACCTGCGATGGGTTTTTCTACAAAAACCAGGACGTCGTCGTGGTGGGCGGGGGCAACACCGCCGTCGAAGAAGCGCTGTACTTGTCCAACATCTGCCGCAAAGTCACGCTGATCCACCGCCGCGACAAGTTCCGCGCCGAACCGATCCTGATCGACAAACTGATGGACAAGGTCGCCAACGGCAATATGGAACTCAAGCTGTTCCATACCCTTGAAGAAGTGCTGGGCGACGATAGCGGCGTAACGGGCGTGCGCGTGCGCCACACCGACACCGGCGCCACCGAAGACCTGGCGGCTACCGGCGCGTTCATCGCCATCGGCCACCAGCCCAACACCGGCATCTTCGAAGGCCAGCTCGACATGAAAGACGGCTACATCATTACCAAGAGCGGCCTGTCGGGCATGGCAACCATGACTTCCGTGCCGGGCGTATTCGCCGCCGGCGACGTGCAAGACCACGTCTACCGCCAAGCCATCACCAGCGCCGGCACGGGCTGCATGGCCGCCCTGGACGCGCAACGGTGGCTGGAGAATGCGCAGTAAAAAAGGCGGCCTGGCCGACCTGAAACGCCTGCACCAGACCGCGCGGCAGGCACAGGCCAAAGCCGCCCGCCAGGCCGCCGCGCCGGCCCGCCCGGCCGACGATCCCGACGCCTTTCGCCGTGCCACGCAGGCCGTTACGCCGCTCAAGCACCCGGGGCGGCGCACGCCCGCGCCGCCCGCAGACGCGCAGGCCAGCCCGGCCGTTGCCATGCGGCGGGCAGCCGCGGTGGGCGAAAGCGCGACACGCGCCGATGCCGGCGTTTCCGATGGCGGCGAAGTGGCGCATCTGCTTTCCGAAGGCGGTACGGCCTATGTGCGCGCCGACGCCGCCCCCGACACCGCGCGCAACCTGCGCCGCGGGCTGTGGCCGGCCGGCGCCGAACTCGATCTGCACGGCCTGCGGGTCGAACAGGCCCGCCATGCGGTGCTGTCGTTCCTGGAAGAATGCCTGGACCACGGCATACGCTGCGTGCGCATCGTGCATGGCAAGGGTTACGGCTCGCAAGGGCTGGAACCGGTGCTGAAAGACAAGGTGCGCACCTGGCTGGTGCAAAAATCCGATGTCCTGGCTTTCTCGCAGGCGCCCGAGCGCGAAGGTGGCGCCGGCGCGCTGCTCGTATTGCTGCGCCAAGCCGGGGCACGACGCACATGAAATGGGTCTACCTGGGTATTGCCATCGTGGCCGAGATCCTGGCCACCAGCGCCCTCAAGAGTGCCGCAGGCTTCACCCGGCTGCTGCCCTCGCTGGCCACGGTACTGGGCTATGCCGTGGCGTTTTATTTCCTGGCGCTGACGCTGCGCGAAATACCGGTGGGCATCGCCTACGCTATCTGGTCGGGCGTGGGCATCGTGCTGATCTCGCTGGTGGGCGCGGTGTTTTTCAAGCAGCACCTCGATACCCCGGCCATCCTGGGCATCGCCCTGATCATCGCGGGCGTGGTGGTAATGAACGTATTCTCGAAATCGGTCGGGCACTGATCACGGCAGCGACGGCGGCGGGCCATCGGGCTCGCGCAGGTACTGCACCAGCATGGCGGTGGCCCGGTCGGGTGGCGGTGTCAGCAGCGACACCACGATAATCGTCAGGAACGCCACCGGTGCGCCGAACACGCCGGCCGCGATAGGCTGTATGCCCCACCACAGGTCCATCGGCTGGCTGCGCTCTACGCCAAACACCCACTCGCGCAGCCATGGGTGGGTGTGCGCCATATAGCCGAAGGTGACCGCCAGGCCAGCCAGCATTCCCAGCGTGGCGCCCCACTTGTTGGCGCGTCGCCAGAAAATGCCCATGACCAGCGCCGGGAAGAACGACGAGGCGGCAAAAGAAAACGCCGCCGATACCATGAACAGGATGTCGGCAGGCTTGCGGGCCGCCACCCAGGCGGCCCCGAACGCCACGACCAGCAACAGGATCTTGGACACCATCACACGGCGCGCGGCCGACATGCGCGGCGATACCAGCCGGTACCACATGTCGTGCGACAGTGAATTGGACAAGGTCAGCAGCAGCCCGTCGGCCGTGGACAGCGCGGCAGCCAGTCCGCCCGCCGCCACCAGGCCCGACACCACGTAAGGCAGGCCGCCGATCTCAGGCATGGCCAACACCACGACGTCGGCCCCCATGCTGATCTCGCCCAATTGCACGGTGCCGTCGCGATTGACGTCCAGCAGGTCCAGCAGGTTGATATCGACCGCGCTCCAGGCATGCACCCAACTGGGCAACGCGGCGAACTCGCTACCGACCACCTGGGTATAGACCTCGTACTTGACCAGCAGCGCCAAGGCCGGCGCCATGAAATACAGCAGCAGTATGAAGAGCAGCGACCAGCACACCGACCGGCGCGCCTCGATCACGGATGGCGTCGTGTATGAACGCATCAAGATGTGCGGCATGCCGGCCGTGCCCAGCATCAGGCACAGCACCAGCGCCAGGAAATTGATGCGCATCTCGCGCCGCTCTTTGAGGTCTTTGGCGGGAAACGGCTCGGCGTGCGGCGTCGGCGGTGAGCCGCGTGCTTCGTATACGGCGCGGGCCTGCGACCAGGCCACGCGCGCCGCGTCGACACTGGCGGGATACGCTTCGAGCTCGCGTTCCAGCGAACGAATTTCGACCATGGGCGCATCGGTCGCGGTCAATTGCGCCAGGCGGCTGCGCAGCTTGTCTTTTTCGTAGGTCCATGACTGCGGCAAGGCCTGCAGGCGCTGGGTCATCTCGTCGGCGCGGGCCTTCCAGAGCTGGCGCACCTGCAGTTCGGAGACATCCCTGCCCAATTGGGCCTCGCGCTCGCTGACCTGCTGCAGCACGATGCCGGCCGACAACTGCGGCAGGGGCATGTCCGTGTGCTTGACCGACAGCCACACTACCGGCACCAGGTAGGCCACCACCAGAATGATGTACTGCCCGACCTGGGTCCAGGTCACGGCACGCATGCCGCCCAGGAAAGAACACACCAGCATGCCGCCCAGCGCCACGAAGATGCCCAGCTCGAATGAGATGCCGGTCATGCGGGTCGTGATGATGCCTACGCCGTAGATCTGCGCCACCAGGTACGTGAACGAACACAGGACGGCGCAGGCCACGCCGGTCAGGCGCGCCAGGTTGCCACCGTAGCGCGCGCCCATGAAATCGGGAATGGTGTACTGGCCAAACTTGCGCAAATAAGGGGCCAGCAGCAGCGCCACCAGTACATAGCCGCCTGTCCAGCCCATGATGTATGCCAGGCCGCCGTAGCCAGTCAGGTACAGCGTGCCGGCCACGCCGATGAACGAGGCCACCGACATCCAGTCGGCGGCCGTGGCCATACCGTTGTAGAAAGCCGGCACCCGCCGGCCGGCCACGTAGTATTCCACCTGGTCCGAGGTGCGGCACACAATGCCGATGCCCGCATACAGGCTGACCGTGACCAGCAGGAACGCGTAGCCGATCCAGTTGCGGGCCATACCCGCCACCTCGGCCAGCGCCAGCAGCACGATCAGCAGGGCGAAGCCGGCCGTATACAGCACATAGATACGGCGCAGCCGGATATCGAATTCGCGAGGGTTATCGCCCGTGAACGGCATCAATCGCCCCGCTCGTCTTCACGGCGAGCGCGCGCGTCGGCGCGGTTCATCAGGCGCGCATAGATGCCGATCAGCACCAGGTACGAGAGCGGTGCGCCGTAGGCCGCCATCCAGAAGGAAAACGGCCAGCCGATGAAATCGAACATCAGGTCGCGGGCGAAAAACGCGGGCAGGAAAGTCAGCGCGGCCCAACAGCAGGTCAGGATCGCGATCAGGACCAGATTACGCCGCCAATAACGTTGTGCGGCCGGGGGAGTCGAGGTGCGGGAATCCGGCATGCGTGATTAGTATCCGGTTACGCACCGCTTGGAAAGCCTTTATGCACAAAAGCGCGCCTTGTAAGCGACAACGGCCGGCACTGAATGGTGCCAGCCGTTGTGCATTTTGCTTTTATTGGATACTGCCAGTTTGTTATACCGGTGCCGCCGGTCGCCCATGCAGGGCTGTTTGTCTCCTCACCTGCATGGAACAGGATTCTGCACCATGAACGGGATTGTCACACTAGGGGAATGCCCTAAGGCGGCGCAGAAACATCTGGTTGAATGCACCAATATGGTGCGCCTTCAATGGATACCCGATGCCCCGCTAAAATTAGGCTTTGCCCGCCGTACACCTCCATGACCCGCATCAACTGCGTCCCGGTCCAGGAACTTACCCGCCAGCATCTGGTGGCCGAATACCGCGAGCTGCCCCGCGTCTTCGGCCTGGCCCGCAAAGCCTGGCAGCGCGGCCCGGTGGCCGGCCCACCCGATTACACCCTGGGCAAGGGCCATCTGCTGTTTTTCTACACTCGGCTGGGCTATCTGGCCAGGCGCCATGGCGAACTCGTGCAGGAAATGCAACGGCGCGGATACCAGCCGGCGTTCCTGGCGCCCCTGGCCGAAGTCCATGCCGACCTGCCGCCCTCTTTGTGGGGTGATTGGACGCCCACGGCCCAGGCGCTGGCCGTCAACCGCAAGCGCATCGCCGACCGCGGCGGGCCAGCCTACGCGGAATCCGCCCAGGCATAAAAAAGGCCACCCACATGGTGGATGGCCAAGAACAAGGCGCCCCGACTCCGCTCGGAAAAGGGCAACCCGTACCCTGATCAGAAGCGGTGACGCAGGCCGACGCCGACAGTCATCATCTTGTTGCCTTCGACGAAGGCATAGCCGTCGGCATACGAACCCACCGCGTACAGGTTGGTCCGCTTGGACAAGTCGTAGGTGTAGCCCACGCTGTAGATGTCCATGTTTTCCAGATCCTTGTTGGGATCGGCACGTTGCCACGATGCGAACACGTTGCTGGCGCCGCCCACGGGGGCGCTGACGCCGACCAGGTAGGAATTGATCTTCAGGCCGTCCCAGGTGAAGCGGTCATTGGTGTTGCCCAGGCCCTTGGCAGGGGTGTTGGGGTTGACACGGCCACCGCCCAGGTCGAAGTCCTGACCCAGGAACACGCCGTCTTTGGTGCGGCCATAAGCCAGCGAGAGTTTCACCACTTCGAAGTCATATGCGGCGCCCAGGATGAACTGCTGGGGTTGCGGCTGGCTCGGCGCGCGGAATTGCTGGTCATACGTGAACGCCACTTGCAGCGG
>DASPIV010000789.1:0-15152 GCA_035628955.1 Bordetella sp. | reverse complement strand
CCCCGCTTTCGTACAGGCCCTGCAGCGGGCGCATACCGCCTGGCTGGCACAGAACGAAGACGCGCGGCGCGACCCCGCGGCCTACAACCGCATGTGGCCGTTCCAGGAAAGCGATAATTTCGCGTTCACACTCGAAGGCATGGTGATCAAGTACGACGCCTATTCGATCGCCCCGTACTCGCACGGCGAACCGGAACTGCTGATCCCGTATGCCGAACTGCAAGGTATTCTGCGGCCGGAATTCCTGCCGGCCGCATGACCGAAGGCCAGTGCGCTGCGCTTCGGGGTGGATGTAGCGCGTTCAGGGGTACAGCCCGCGCACCTGGCGCGCCTGCAGGATGCGGGTGCAAGCCACGATAAAGGCGGCGGTACGCAAGGTGACCTTGTGTTCATTCGCCATCTGCGACACCGCCGCGTAGGCCTCGCGCATCAGGCGCTCGAGGCGGTGGTTGATTTCTTCCTCGCTCCAGAAGAAGCTGGAGAAATCCTGCACCCATTCGAAGTAGCTGACCGTGACGCCGCCGGCGTTGGCCAGCACGTCGGGCACCACGAACACGCCGTTTTCACGCAGTATGTCGTCGGCCTCGGGGGTAGTCGGACCGTTGGCCCCTTCGACCACGACCTTGGCGCGCACTTTGTGGGCATTGGCCTGATTGATCTGCCCTTCCAGGGCCGCCGGGATCAGGAAATCGGTTTCCAGTTCCCAGAACTGAGCGTTATCGAAGACTTCGCCGCCGCTGAAGCCGGCCACGCCGCCCTGCCGCGAAACATGCGACAGCAGTTTGTGCACGTCCAGCCCTGCCTGGTTGTGCACGGTACCGGTATGGTCCTGCACGGCGATGACCTTGGCGCCGGTTTCGTGGAACAGGCGGGCGGCTGTGCCACCCACGTTACCAAACCCTTGCACGGTGACCCGCGCCTGCGAAACGTCGATATTGCAATCGCGCGCCGCTTCGCAGGCCGTGACGAACACGCCGCGGCCCGTGGCCTCGACGCGTCCCAGGCTGCCTCCCAGTGAAATGGGCTTGCCGGTGACCACGCCGGTGGCGGTGGAGCCTTCGTTCATGGAATACGTGTCCATCATCCACGCCATGGTCTGCGCGTTGGTGTTCACGTCGGGGGCCGGAATGTCTTTGGAAGGCCCGATGATGACGCCGATTTCCGAGGTGTAGCGACGCGTCATGCGCTCGAGTTCGGATTGCGACAACTGGCGCGGGTCGACCCGGATACCGCCCTTGGCACCGCCGTAGGGCAGGTTGACGGCAGCGTTTTTGACCGACATCCAGGCTGCCAGGGCCATGACTTCGGAAAGAGTCACGTCCTGGTGGAAGCGCACCCCGCCCTTGCCCGGCCCGCGCGACGTATTGTGCTGGACGCGGTAGCCTTCGAAGTGGGCAACGCTGCCGTTGTCGAGTTCGATGGGTACGTCCACGATCAAGGCGCGCTTGGGCCGCTTCAGTGTTTCCACCCAGCGTGCCAGCGGGCCCAGGTAGGGCGTGACCCGGTCGACTTGTTGCAGATAGCTGCCCCAGGGGCCTAGGTGTTCGGCATCCAGGTACGACGGCAAGGCATGGGCGGGTTTGTCAGGCATGAGAAGAATCTCCAGGCTGGGAATGACGCCATTGTAGCCAGCAAAATTTATGTCGTCCCCATTAACTGGCAATAATATTAAATGGGGACAAATAAATGCCGGCACGCCATGACGGGCGCAGCTCCATCTTACGGCGCCAGCAGTTGCCATGCCAGCCGCGCAGCCACGCGCGCGGTGCGCTGATCCAGATCCAAGGCGGGATTGCACTCCGCCAGATCGGCCACGCGCAGCTTGCCGCTGCGCTTGACCCGCAGCGCGATCTCTTCCACGACCGTCAGCGGTACGCCATAGGCGGCCGGCGCCGACACGCCGGGCGCCACCGCGGCCGGCAGCACGTCGATGTCGATAGTCAGGTAGACATGCCCCGCCCCGGCCAGCAGGCTGTCGAGCCCGGCCAGGCACTGTTCCAGGTGCCGCTCCTGCAGATCGCGGTCTTCGATCCAGATGGCGCCGATGTCGGCGGCGCGCGCATACAGGGCGGCCGTATTGCCCAGACGCGATACGCCATAGCAGGCATATTGCCAGGCATGGCCGCCCTGGGCGCAATGCTCGGCGATCTGATCGAACGGCGTGCCGGAGCTGGCCGGCCGGCCAGTGCGCAAATCGAAATGGGCGTCCAGGTTCAGCACCAGCACCGGCTGCCGATCGCCTTGTTCGTCGAGCCAGCGGCGCAACCCCTGGAAGCTGCCCCAGGCGACCTCATGGCCGCCGCCCAGCACCAGCGGCCGCGCTTTGGCCGCCAGCACGCCGGCCACGCGGCTGGCCAGGCGATCCTGCGCAGCTTCGAGCTGGCCATCGTCGCAAACCACATCGCCCGCGTCCACCAGCCGCTGATAGCCATGGGCGGGCAGGCCTGCCAGCATGCGGCGTATGGCCGTCGGCGCCTGGGCGGCACCGATACGCCCCTGGTTACGCGCCACACCGGCATCGCAGGCAAAACCGATCAGCACCGGATCGCCGGCGGCGATGCCCTGCCCGGCCGCGCTCGCCACATGCGCCAGCCGGCGCGTATCGCCGCGCTCGGCACTATCGTCGCGCGCCCGCCAGATCGCGGGATCCAGGCCCGCGTTCATGCGGCCTCCTGGGCGAAGCTAGTAATCAATAGTTGGCAAGTTTTCATCGGGATGCCTTTAGAGAATAAGTCCGTAAAACAGCGGGGACGGCAAGCATGGGCGCTTCAACGGCCTTGCAACCGGCTAGAAATACGCTGGGCGGCGGCGACCGTCATGTCTATCAGTGCGGGGGCCCGCGCAACCGCCCGAGTGGATGGCGCCATCAGGGTGATGGATGCCACCGCCAGTTGCGGACGCTGGAATACCGGGGCACTGACGCCCCAGACACCGGCGTCCACTTCGCTATCGGTTACCGCGTATCCCGCGGCACGAATGGCCACCAGGCTGGCGGCCAGTTCGGCCAGGTCCGCGCCGGATTCGCGCAAGCCGGCAAGCAGGGCCTGCAGGCGCGCCTCGGGCATGAAAGCCAGCAGCGATCGCGCCGAGGCGCCGCGCGCGAGCGGCAGCCCGCGGCCCTTCACGATGGAGCATCGCAGGGAGTGCTGGCTTTCCATCATGTCCAGGCAGACGGCCTGGTCTTTCATGGCAACCAGCAGCCCTACGCTTTCGCCTGAATCGGCGGCCAGGCGTGCCATGTCGAGCTGCGACTCTTGCACCAGGAATGAAGATTGATCGAATCCCCAGGCCAGTTGCACGCATAGCGGACCCGGGCCATACACGCCGCCCTGTTCGGCGACAAAACCCCAGCGCTTGAGCAGGGCCACCTGCCGATACAGGGTGCTTTGCGCCAGGCCGGTTTTCCGGGCCAGCGCCTGGATGGCCAACGGCCCATCGTTGCGCGCCAAAGTGGCCAGCACGTATAGAGCGCGGTCGGCGCCGCCGGGGATTGCGGGGTCCTGCATGGGAATGGCGCCTCCTGGCAGTATCGATGGCTGCAGCGTAACGATTTTTCCCGATTTATGGGAATGATATTCCCGGATTCCGGGAATTGTTCGGGATTACCCCTACCAAGAACGATCGCGCTACCCACAGGCCGCGAAACACGCCCGGGAATTGCAAGCGTGTCAGTGTCTTGCAGAATGCCGCGAGCCGCCGCGCAGGGTTTACATCGTGTTGCCTACCGAGGCTGTCCTGCAATATCCGGCTCTATAGAATGAATCCCGCTTTACTCGCCCACGCGACTGTTCTTTCATCACCTCTTGTTTTGCGCGAGGCCATCCATGTCCACTGGATTGCATTCCCCATCCGTCGTCTTGCGGCGCTCGAACGACGTCTTGACGCTTACTCCCTGGCAGGCGGGCAATTACCGTGGCGCCGGCCGGAAGGCCGATCGCCTGGGCGCCGAATCCATGCTGCAACTGTTCATGCACGACGACAGCAATCGCCTTGCCGTCATGCGCCTGTGCAATGCCGTCGAGCCGGGCTATACGCTGGCCGGCGCACAAACCACGGCAGGCGCGGCCCGGCATATGGCGGGACTGATCGCGTCCGGGAAGGTGCGGGCGGCGCGCACGGGCGAATTGGCTCGGTACGTTGAAGGGCAATTTCCCTATACCTTGCGGCAATTGGCCTACCTGCCGGCACGCGGAACCGGCGTCAACGGGTCGTATTTCCTGCGCGGCCACTATACGGTGCAAGGCCGTGCCATCACGGTCTCGGCCATGGGCTTCACGTCGGCCATGCAGGCGGGAACGGTGCGTTTCTTTGCCTCGGCACATATCTTGGTGGACGGCCAGCAAGGCGAAGTCCATTCCTTGACGCAGGATGCACCCGGCTATTGGCCGTCGGATGAGTACGCTCCGATTGGCGCCGCCCAATGGGATTTGCCTGAAATCCGCCACGGGCAGTCGATCGCCCTGGTGATTACGGCAGGCTACGTATTCGAAAGCGCCGCCGGGCGGGCCGTGCCCATGCCCGCCACTACCGAACGCGAATTTCCGCTGGCGCTGACTTAAGGGCATGACAGCGCCGCGCCTGCTGGCAAGCTGGGCCCTGGGGCTGGCAGTGCTGCTGCCCAACTGGGCTGCGGCGGGTAGCCCCGGCCAGCAGGCGCTGGCCGCATACCGGGCGGCCCAAGGCGACCCGGCACAGTTGCGGCAGGCTCTGGCACTGGCCGACCAGGCGTTGCAGCAAGCCCCTGGCGATACCGGCCTGCGTATGCTGCGCGGCGACATACACATCGCCCTGCGCCAATATTCGCAGGCGCTGGCCGACTATACGCAGCTATCGGATACGGCTCTGCCGCCCGAACGCAAACTGCTGCAGTGCATGCTGCGAGAACGCGTCCAGCCGGCGCCGCTGCCGCTGGCATGCTATGCCGATGCGGGCAAGCGCCTTGCCGCCGGCCAGCAGACACCCGAGCGCGATCCCAATTACATCATGGCCCAGTTGCTGGCGCGCGCCCCCGGCGCCGCCAGGCTGGCGGCTGGCCTGTTGGCGGCCACACCTGCCGGACCGCAACGCGATGTCGACGCCATGCTCTTCCAGGACTTCGACCGCAACCGGTATCTGCATTCGGTACTGCCCTGACGCGCCGATGCGCCGCGGGCAGTATCAGTACTTGTTCAGGCGCACCCCGGAAACCCCGGACAAGCTGGGCGACTCCGTGTCGGCGGGCGCTTGCGGCGCCGTCGCGCTGGGTTGCGGCGGCGCGGCCGGTGCCGGTGCAGCAGCCGACGGCATAGGTGCCCGGCCATGCTCTTGCCCCTGGCGCTGCGCGTCGCGCCGCTGTTGGGCCACGGCAATCAGTTCGGTCAATTCGGCGCTGAGCTTGCCCGCCTTCCCCTCAGAGGCCCAATCGGCGGCGTTCTTGCCTTTCAGGTCGCGCGTCGTGACATCGGCACCCGCGTCGATAAGCAGTTGCACCATCTCGCGATTGCCCGAAAAACCCGCCATCATCAGAGGGGTGGTGCCATCGGGCGACGGCGCATTCACCATGGCCTTGCGCGCCAGCAGCAGCTTGGCCGTATCGACGCGCCCCTTGGATGCCGCATAGTGCAAAGGCGTCCAGCCCAGCCGGTTCACCTGCGCCCCACGGGCGATCAGCGCGCGTGCACGTTCGGTCTGGCCCGCCACGGCCAGGTACATCAGCGCCGTTTCGTTGGCCGGGTTCACTGCTTCCAGGTCGGTACGCGGATCAGCCGCCAGAATGTCGAATACATTCCAGGCACCATCGACCACAGCGCGCATCAGGGCCGGCTGACCGTTCTTGTAGCGTACGTTGGGGTCGGCACCGGCCGCGAGCAGCGCACGGATCTCGGGCGCGTTGTCGTTATGGACATACACCCACCAGTTGCCTGACGCTGCCGTAGCGGCCTGCACCTGCGGCACGGCGCAGGCCGCAGCCACGGCAAGGGCGCAAGCCACGCCAAAGCGCCGGATAGTGGAATGCAAAAGAACGAAGCGATTCATGGCGGCCACTCTTGAAGCAATACTTGAGATATTTGACTTGAGATATTTTTCTTTAAACAATGTAGATTAAATTATCGCTCTATCTTATTGAATAATTTGAAGAAATTTTCCGTTGAAGCTTCTGCCACCTGAGTGATTTCCATACCCTTGAGCGTTGCGATCTTCTCGGCCACATGAATGACCTTGGACGGATCGTTACGCTTGCCGCGGAACGGAACCGGCGCCAGATACGGCGAATCGGTTTCGATCAACAGGCGTTCGAGCGGCATCCGGGTGGCGACTTCATGCACGATGGCGGCATTCTTGAAGGTAACTATGCCCGAAAGTGAAATGTGGAAATTCAGGTCCATGGCGGCCTGCGCCATATCCCACGATTCGGTGAAACAGTGCATGACTCCGCCGACTTCGGCGGCATTTTCCTCACGCAGAATGCGCAATGTGTCGGCGACCGAGTCGCGGGTATGGATGATAAGCGGCAGGTTCGCCTGCCGGGCGACCCGGATATGGCGCCGGAAACGTTCGCGCTGCCAGTCCAGCGGCTCGCTCAAGCGGTAGTAGTCCAGGCCGGTTTCGCCGATGGCAACCACCTTGGGATGCCGCGACAACTGCAGCAATTCGGTTTCGGTGGGGTCCGAGGTGGCTTCGTAATCGGGATGCACCCCTACCGATGCCCACAGGTTGCGATACGGCTCGACCAGTTCGATCAGACCGGGCCAGTCGGGCAGGTCGACACTGACGACCAAGGCATGCGTGACCTGGTTGGCCGCCATGCGCTGCAGGATATCGGGCAATTCCTGCGCCAGCTCGGGAAAATTCAGGTGGCAATGCGAATCGACGTACATGGAAGACTACTCAATGATCGGACGACCCGGCACCGCATGCGCGCGGCGGCCGGGCCACGTGCCTAACCTTGGCAGGATAGCACTATGCGTTGCAGGGTCGCGTGCGCGAACAGTTTGGCGTTCAGCGGATGCGTGGCCAGGCGCCGCTGCTGCGTCAGCCAGCGGGCTCCTTCGGCCAGGCGCACCGCATTGGCGCGTGCCGCCGCCTGCCCGACCGCTTTGGCCAAAGACGGGAAGTAACGCACTGGCGCCCCGACCCCCGCCAATATCAGGTCGGCATACAGGCGCTGCAAGGCGTCGATCCATTCGACCGGCGCGCTTTTCTCCAGCCCTTCGGCCAATGCGCCTATGTCGGGCGCCTGCCCCTGGGCCAACGGGCCGACCAGTTGCGACAGCCAATCCGGACATGCCTGGTCACCGCTCTGTGCAAGGCGCATGGCGGCCAGCGGGGCGCCGCCTGCGGCGGCAAGCCAGTCTGGCGCCTGCTTGACGCCCTGCTCTTGCAGCCACTGCAATGATTCTTGCGCCCCAGGGGCCGGCAGCGGCAGCCGCCGGCAGCGAGACACCAGGGTCGGCAGCAGCCGATCAGGGGCATCGGCCACCAGCAAGAACACCGTATGCGGCGGGGGCTCTTCCAGCACCTTGAGCAAGGCGTTGGCGGATATGACATTCAAGGCTTGCGCGGGATACAGCAGGGCAACACGCCAGCCGCCGCGATGGGTCGCCGTATTGAACCAGGACTCCAGCGCGCGGATCTGGTCAATGCGGATTTCTTTCGACGGCGTGCGCTTGGCGGCGGTTCCGCTGGCAGGCTCGGCCTCTTCAGCCCCTTCGGTGGCATCGGCGCCTTCTTGCAGCGCGATCGCTTCAGGGCGAATGCGGCGCAAGTCGGGATGATTGCCGCTGGCCACCCATGCGCAGGCCGGGCATTGCCCGCAAGCCAGATGCTCGCGCGGTGATTCGCACAGCAGGCAGGCGGCCGCGGCCGCGGCGAATTCCAGCTTGCCGATGCCGGCCATGCCGTGCACCAGCCAGGCATGCGCAAAACGTTCGCGCCCGGCCAGCCAGGCCTGCGCGGTCTGGTGCTGCCATGGCAGGAAACCCGCCACGCTCATGGGGCCTCCTGGACCAGCGCCTGCAGTTCGGCCTGCAATTGCGCCCGCACCTGGGCCACCGGCCGGCTGGAATCGACGATGCGGATCCGTTCGGGGTGAGCGGCTGCGCGTGCATGATAGGCCGCGCGCGTACGCTCGAAAAAGTCTGCCTGTTCGCGTTCGAAGCGATCGGGCTGGCGGGCGTCGGCCAAGCGGGCGCGCGCCAGTTCCAGCGGCACGTCGAACAGCCAGGTGCGATCGGGTTGCAGCGCGGGCCGCATCCAGTGTTCCAGCGCGGCAACGCGCTCGGCTCCCAGTTGCCGTCCGCCGCCTTGGTAGGCGTAGGTGGCATCGGTGTACCGATCGCACACCACCCAGTCCCCGCGCGCCAGGGCCGGCTCGATCACCTGCGACAGGTGTTCACAGCGTGCCGCGAACATGAGCAGGGTTTCGGTGTCCAGCGTCATGGGCTCGGACAGCACCAGCGTACGCAGCGCCTCGCCCAGCGGCGTGCCGCCCGGCTCGCGGGTGGCCACCACGGTGCGCCCCATGGCACGCAGCGTCTCGGCCAGCCAGGCCGCATGGGTGCTTTTGCCGGCGCCATCGACGCCTTCGAGGGTAATGAAACGTCCGCGTGCAGTCATCGATTACGGCCCAGGATGTAGCGCGCCACATTGCGGTTGTGTTCGGAAAGGTTAGCCGAAAACTCGCTGGTGCCGTTGCCGCGCGATACGAAGTACAGGTATTTGTGGCGCTCGGGCTGAACCGCGGCCAGCAGCGAGGCGCGTCCGGCGGCGGCAATGGGCGTGGGCGGCAGCCCGGCGCGCGTGTAAGTGTTCCAGGGGGTATCGGCCTGCAGGTCGGCGCGCCGGATGCGCCCCTGGTAGCGCTCGCCCATGCCATAAATCACGGTGGGGTCGGTCTGCAGCATCATGCCCAGCCGCAGGCGGTTGACGAACACGCCGGCTACGCGGGTGCGCTCGGGGCCATGGCCGGTTTCCTTTTCAATGATCGATGCCAGCACCAAGGCCTGGTAGGGCGAGTCCAGCGGCAGTTCGGGCTGGCGTTCGGCCCAGACTTCGGCCAGTACCTGCTGCTGCTGCTGGTAGGCGCGGCGCAACAGGTCGAAATCGGAGGTGCCCGGCGTGAATACGTAGGTATCCGGGAAGAACAGCCCTTCGGGCTCTGCGATCGACGAGCCCAGGCGGCTCATCAGGGCCGCGTCGCTGATATCGCCCAGCGTCTGCTTGATGTCGGGGTTGGCGCGCAGGGCCTGGCGAAATTGTGCGTAGGTCCAGCCTTCCAGGAACGTGATCTGCCGCTGGACCATGTCGCCGCGCGCCAGGCGGTCGAGCAGCAGCCAGGGGGAATCGCCGGCGCGCGCCTCGTAGCCGCCGGCCTTGATCAGCTTGTCGCGCTCGGACAGCCGGGCCATCCAGGCGAAGCCGTCTTCCCAGACGGGAATGCCGGCGTCATTCATGGCGCGCGCCACGGCGCGCGGTGTGCTGCCGGGGGCAACGATGAACTCGACTTTTTCGGCCGGCAGGTCCAGGGCCCGGTTCATCCAGGTCCAGGCCCCGCCTGCGGCCACTGCCGCCAGAAGCACCGCCGCCAGGCAGGCCAGCAGGAAATAGAAGCTTAGCTTTTTCATAAGAGTGCGCAGTTTAATGGATGATGGCGGACCCGGCCGTCGCGACGTCCCTGCTGGGGGCGCGGGATTGCCGGCCGCCCCTTGCCTTGGCGGGTATCATGGCCGTATCGGGCGCCGTACCGGCGCCCCGCCTTCTTGCCCGCTTCCGCCATGCATGCCTTCTTCGATTCGATCCCTGGCCAGGCCGATGGTTCGGTGTACTGTGCCCCCCTGCCCGACTACGCCATCATTGCGGCCGCCGGCGCCGATGCGCTGCCGTTCCTGCACGGGCAACTGACACAAGACGTCACCGGCCTGCCCGCGGATGGCGCCCGGCTGGGTGGCTATTGCACGGCCAAGGGGCGCTTGCTGGCCACGCTGGTGCTATGGCGGCCCCAACCCGCCGCCGATCCCCAGGCCCAGGCGGATTCGCCCCAACTGTACGCACTGGTGCGGCGCGACCTGGCCGACACGCTGCTGAAACGCCTGTCCATGTTCGTGCTGCGTGCCAAGGCCAAGCTGTCGCTCGCGCCCCTGCAGGTGGCCGGAGTCTGGTGCGAGCCCGATGGCCTGGCCGCTTTGCAGAACGCGGTACAAGGCGCCCTGCCTACCATCGCCTGGCAACGCCGCGAACTGGCCAGCGGTACCTGGATCGCGGCCCCGTCGGCCGGTACGGTACTGCGTTGGTGGTGGATCGCCAGCGACGCCCAATTGCAGCAGGCCGGCCTGCTGGCCGCAAACCTGGCCCGCGGCAACCCTAACCTGTGGCGCAACGCCGACCTGGCGGCCGGCCTGCCCTGGGTGGGAGCCGCCACGCAAGACCTGTTCATTCCGCAGACCTTGAACCTGGACCTGTTGGGCGGCGTCAGTTTCACCAAAGGCTGCTACCCGGGCCAGGAAGTCGTGGCACGCAGCCATTACCGCGGCACCGTCAAGCGCCGGACGGCCTATGGGCACCTGGACGGCACTGCCGGGGCGCCAGCGCCCGGCACCGACATCTACGATGCCACCCAGCCGCAAGAGCCTTGCGGCCGCGTCATCGAGGCTACACCGGACGGCGTCTTGTTCGAAATCGCCCTGGCCGCCTTGGCAGCCGGCGAACTGCGCCTGGGCGCGCCCGACGGCCAGCACATTGCGGTAGCACCGCTGCCCTACGCGCTGGTCGAAGCCGCCAGCGCCTGACTGCCTGGGCGCTCCGTCGGGCGGCGCTCCGTCGGGCAGGGCTATATCGCGACGCCGAACAATGCGCCCACGCCTGCCGTGGCCAGCATGGCCAGGCCACCCAGCACAGTCACCCTCAAGGCGGCCGGCACGACCGGGGCACCGCCGGCTTGCGCCGCGATGGCGCCCAGCACGGCCAGCCACACCATGGACGAAGCCGTGACCATCGCCACGATACTGTCCACTGGGATCAACGCCGCCGTCAGCAGCGGCAAGGCTGCGCCAGTGGCAAACGACACGGCCGATGCGATCGCCGCCTGTACCGGACGCGCCCGGTTGTGCACCGAGATGCCCAGCTCGTCGCGGGCATGCGCGTCCAGCGCATCGTGGCGGGTCAGTTGGGCGGCCACCTGGCTGGCCAGCTCGGGCGCCACGCCCCGGCCCACGTAGATGTCGGTAAGTTCTTGCAGTTCCTGGGCCGAATTGCCTGTCAGGGCACGCTGCTCCAGCCGCAAGTCGGCCGCTTCGGTATCGGCCTGCGAACGCACCGACACATATTCGCCGGCGGCCATCGACAGCGAACCGGCCACCAGGCCCGCCAACCCGGACGTCAGCACGGCCTCGTGCGTAGCACTGGCCGCGGCCACGCCGGCAATCAGGCTGGCGGTGGAAACGATGCCGTCGTTGGCGCCCAATACGGCGGCCCGCAGCCAGCCGGCGCGGAAAATGCGGTGATGTTCTTTGGCGGGCATACTTCGTAGCGATGAGGGTAGGAAGCTAGCGCGGCGCGACCCGCACGGCGGTCATCAGGCCCACCAGGCACAGTGTCGACTGTGCGCCGCGACAGGCCAGGACCTCGACCTGGCAGACCGACAGGCGCCGGCCCGGCTTGACGACGCGCCCGGTGGCGACAAAGCGTTCGCCATCGGCCGGCGCCAGGAAGTTCATCTTGAACTCGGACGTCAGCACGTCTTCGCCCGGATCGAACAAGGAAAACGCGGCATAGCCCCCCGCACTGTCGGCGATGGCAGTGGAAATGCCCGCGTGCAGATAACCGTTCTGCTGGCACAGATCGGCCCGGAACGGCAGTTCGATATCGACCTGCCCGGGCTCGACCCGCGACAGCCTGGCCCCGAAAGCAGCCATGACGGTCTGCCGGGCAAAGCTGTCGTGCACCCGCTGCCGCGCCAACTGGGCGGCATGCGGGTTGGTACCGGCGTTCATGCGGGTTTATGCGTATAGAGGTTGACGATGCTGGAGAAGTCGAGCTTGCCGCTGCCCCCGCTGCTGTGCAGCGAATACAGATTGCGCGCCAGTTCGCCCAGCGGGATCGACGAACGCGAGGCCAGTGCCGATTCGGCGGCCAGGCCCAGGTCTTTGAGCATCAGGTCGACGCCAAAGCCGCCCGCGTAGCCTTTCGAGGCGGGGGCGTGGTCCATGACGCCAGGCCAGGGATTGTAGAGCTCGGTGGCCCAGTTGCGGCCCGAGCTCTTGGCGATGATGTCCGACAGTACGTTGGGATCGAGGCCATTGGCCACGCCCAGCGCCAGCGCCTCGGAAGTACCCGCCATCAGGATGCCGAGCAGCATGTTGTTGCAGATCTTGGCCACCTGGCCAGCGCCGGCGCCGCCCGCATGGAATATGTTCTTGCCCATGTTCTGCAGCACCGGCATGGCCCGCTGCAACGCGGCTGGCTCGCCGCCCACGATGAAAGTCAGTGTGCCGGCCGCGGCGCCGCCTGTTCCGCCGGAGACGGGCGCGTCGATCATGGCCAGGCCGCGGGCCTGCGCGGCAGCGGCCACCTTGCGGGCCGAGTCTGGCGCGATGGTGCTGCATTCGATGACCAGCGCGCTGGGATCGATGGCGGCCAGCAAATCGTTGTCCAGGTATAGCGCCTCGACGTGCTTGCTGGCGGGCAGCATGGACACCACGATTTCGGCCCCGCGCACTGCGTCGGCTGCCGAAGCGGCCGCCTGGGCGCCGACGTCGGTCAGGCCTTTTACTGCGGCGGGTACCAGGTCGAATACGGTCAGTCGATGGCCCGCCTTGACGAGGTTGTGCGCCATGGGTGCGCCCATGTTTCCCAGGCCGATAAACGCGATACTGCTCATGTTGGAGTCTCCTGTTGGTGTTGTACGCGGTGTCAGGCGCCTTGCGGGCAAGGCGGCTCAGTGTTCGGCGGGCCCCAGGTCGGCCAGCGGATGGGGCTGACCCTCGGGCCAGGGAGCGACGAAATAGCGCCGCACCCAGGCATCGGTGGCCTGTTCCAGCGTGGCCGGATTCCATTTGGGCTGCTTGTCTTTGTCGATGAGCAAGGCCCGTATGCCTTCGGCGAAATCGCCTTGCACGGTGCAAGCCAGCGCCGCCACGTATTCGGTGCGAAAGACATCGGCCAGCGAACGCAGCCGCGTATGCTGTTGCAGGGCAAATGCCAGGCGTGCCGATCCCGGCGCCCCGGCCAGCATGGTGGTGGCGGCGCGCGCCAGCCACGGATCGGCATGGTCTTTCAGGGCCGCGATGCCCTGGTAGATTTCGGCCAGGTCGTTGCCGCTGCACAAGTTGTTGACCTGGAACGCGTGCTGGCGCAGCGGTCCGGGCAGCAACGGCGCGGCAGGCTCGTGCGCCAGCAGCGCGCGGCGCAACAGGCCATCGTTGATGGCGCGCGGCGGCGGCGCGCCATCGCCCGGGCCGCCGGCATGTCCGACCCAAGGGGTATCGAGCAAAGCTTCGGTAAAGCGCGGCCAATCGGTGGAGTCGAGGCGAAAATCGGCGATACCGGCATAGAAGGTATCGGACGCGTTCAATTGCGCGCCAGTCAGGGCCAGGAACAGCCCCGTACGCCCCGGCATGCGATTCAGCAGCCAGCTTCCGCCCACATCGGGAAACAGGCCGATGGAGATCTCGGGCATGGCGATGCGGGTGGTTTCGCTGACCACGCGGTGGCTGGCGCCCATCATCAGGCCCACGCCGCCGCCCATGACGATGCCGTGCCCCCAGCACAACACAGGCTTGGGATACGTATGGATGCGGTAGTCCAGCCGGTACTCACGTTCGAAAAACGCGCGCGCATGCGTGTTGGCCCAGGCACCCTGCCCCTGGTGCTGCTGCATGCTGCGGTACAGGCCATGCAGGTCGCCGCCGGCGCTGAAAGCCTTGCCCCCGGCGCCTTGCAGCACCACCAGGGCCAGGCCCGCATCATGCGACCAAGCATCCAGGCGTTCGGCCAGCAAGTCGACCATGTCGAGTGACAGCCCGTTCAGCGTCTGGGGCGCGTTGAGCGTGGCGAAACCCAGCCGCATGCCATTGGCAGCGGTTTTTTCTTCGAACAGCACCGGGGAATTCATCGGATATCGGCTCCTTTGTCGAGCAGTTGGCGGGCCACGATCACGCGCATGATCTCGTTGGTGCCCTCCAGTATCTGGTGAACGCGAGTATCGCGCACCAGGCGCTCCAGCGGATAGTCGCGCAAGTACCCATAGCCGCCATGAATCTGTTGCGCGTCAAGGCAGATCTGAAATCCCATGTCGGTGGCAAAGCGCTTGGCCATCGCGCAATAGGTGCCGGCGTCGGGCGAGCCCGAGTCGAGCTTGCAGGCGGCCAGCCGGACCATCTGGCGCGCCGCCACCAGGTGCGTGGCCATGTCGGCCAGCTTGAACTGCAGCGCCTGGAATTCGGCCAGGCGGTGGCCGAACTGGCGCCGCTCGTCCATGTAGCGCCGCGCCGCGTCCAGCGCGCCCTGCCCGGCACCCACCGAGCAGGTGCCGATGTTGATGCGCCCGCCATCCAGGCCTTTCATGGCGATCTTGAAACCCTCGCCCTCGCTGCCCAGCAGGTTGGCTGCCGGCACTCGCACGTTCTCGAAGGTGATCGGACGGGTCGACTGGCTGTTCCAGCCCATTTTTTCTTCTTTGCGGCCATACGTAATGCCGCCACTGTCGGCCGGCACCGCGAAAGCGCTGATGCCGCCCGGGCCGGCGCCGCCGGTGCGCGCCATCACCACCAGCAGATCGGTATCGCCGCCGCCCGAAATGAACGCCTTGGCGCCGTTCAAAATGTAATCATCGCCCGCGCGCTCGGCGCGCGTGGCCAGCGCACCCGCATCAGAGCCGGCGCCCGGCTCGGTCAGGCAGTACGACGCAAGCTTCTGGCCGCTGGCCAGCAATGGCCCCCAGGCCTCGCGCAGAGCCGACTGGCCCCATTGGCCCACCATCCACGTCGCCATGTTGTGAATGGTCAGAAATGCCGTGGTCGAGGGGTCGACCGCGGCCATTTCCTCGAAGACCAGCGTGGCATCCAGCCGCGGCAGGCCCAGCCCGCCGATGTCTTCGGATGCATAGATGGCGCAGAAGCCCAGTTCGCCCGCGCGGGCGAACGCCTCGCGGGGAAAAATGCCTTCGGCGTCCCAGTGGG
>DASPIV010000788.1:0-4905 GCA_035628955.1 Bordetella sp. | reverse complement strand
CGCCCCGAGATAATGCCGTATTTATCGGTCTGGTCGCGCGGCACATTCTGGATGGCCAGCACACTGCCGCCATGGCGATGCGCGGCTTCGATCAACTGCCCGGTGGCCGGTATATCGGCGTCGATCAGGTCGTCGGCCAGCAGCACGGCAAACGGCTCGTCGCCCACGATGGGCGCCGCGCACAGCACGGCGTGGCCCAGGCCCAGGGGCGCCGCCTGGCGCGTATAGAGGCAGGTGACATGAGCCGGAATGACGTTGCGCACCGCGTCCAGCAAAGCCATCTTGTGCTTGGCGGCCAGGCCTGCCTCCAGTTCGGGCACGCTGTCGAAATGGTCTTCGATGGCCCGCTTGTTGCGCCCCGTGACAAAAACCAGTTCGGTGATCCCCGCCTCCACGGCCTCTTCCACCGCGTATTGAATCAGCGGCTTGTCGACGATGGGCAGCATTTCTTTCGGCATGGCTTTGGTGGCGGGCAGGAAGCGGGTGCCCATGCCTGCGACGGGGAACACGGCTTTGCGGATCGGCTTCATGACATTCTCGGCTGTTGTCGGTGCCGCCCATTAGCAAGCGGCGTGCCCGGCCGTTATGCGGGAAATGACTAGGCTGGTATGTCTGCCATGTAGAGGCTTGTTGCACTGCTCATGGCTAGTATCGGGATCACCGGTACAGGCCGGCGCCAGAGGTGCCGGGCAGGCCGTGCAAAAAGCGGGCCAGGACCCGGGCGCCCACAACCAAGGAGACCCAAGATGTTGCGATTCTTTGCCAGTTGCATAGCCGCCCTGCTGCTGTCCGGGCAAGCCGGCGCCCAGGACTTTCCCACCAAGCCGATCACCATCATCGTGGGCGTCGCGCCCGGGGGCACGCTGGACACGCTGGCGCGCCTGATAGGCAATTCGCTGTCCAAGACACTGAAGCAGCCGGTCGTTGTGGAAAACACCACCGGCGCGGGGGGCCTGATCGGCATGCAGCGGCTGCTGAAATCCGAACCCGACGGGTACACCCTGATGTTCAGCAACCTGTCGATGGCCATCATCCCCCTGCTGAACCCGGATGCCGGCGTGGACCCGGTGCGCGACCTGGCCACGGTCGGCACGGTAGCCACGGTTCCCATGGTGCTGTCGGTCAGCAACAAGAGCGGCATCAAGACCCTGCCTGAACTGCTGACCCGCATGAAATCCGGCCCGAAGTTGAACTTCGGCTCGGGCGGGCCTGGCACCACCGCCCATCTGGCCGAGGGCATGTTCCTGCATTTGTCCAAGACGCAGGGCGAACTGGTCCAATACCGGGGCTCGGGCCCCGCGCTGGCCGACTTGATGGCCGGGGTGATCGACGGGGTGATCGACCAGACCGTCACCATGATGCCGCTGCACCAGGATGGCCGCATCCGTGCGCTGGCCGTATCGACGCCGGCGCGCCTGCCCCAGATGCCCGACGTACCGACCTTTGCCGAAGGCGGCCTGCCGGAGTTCGACCTGTCGATCTGGAACGGCGTGGTTGCCCCCAAGGGCACGCCTCGCCCCGTGATAGACAAGCTGGCCCAGGCCTTGTCGACAGTGGTCGACAGCCCCGAGTTCAAGGGCCGGCTGGAACAGTTGGCCGCCCAGGCGCCCAGCAAGGCCGAACGCGGCCCCGACCCGTTCGCCAAACTGCTCGCGCAGGACAGCAAGCGGGTGGCCGACCTGGCCCAGCAGATCGGCCTGCAGCCGCGCTGAAGCGGCCGGTATACCGCTTATTCAACCGAAGGAAAGAGTCATGTCTGAAGAGACCTATGGATTCATCGGCCTGGGCAATATGGGCACCCCCATGGCCGGCCGCCTGCTCGACGCCGGCTACACACTGGCTGTCTACGACAGCAACCGCGACGCGGTGGCGCGGCTGCAGGCGCGTGGCGCCCGCGCCTGCGCCAGCCTGCGCGAAGTGGCGGACGCGGCCGATACGGTGTTCCTGAGCCTGCCCACTCCGGAAATCGTGCAGCAGGTGGCGGCCGGCGCCGACGGCCTGATCGGCGGCACGCGGGTGCGCCGGGTGGTGGACTTGTCCACCATCGGGCCGCGCGTGGCCATACTGGTGGCCCAGGCCTTGGCAACGCGCAATATCCTGTACGTGGACGCGCCGGTCAGCGGCGGCGTGGGCGGCGCACAGCGCGGCACCTTGGCCGTGATGGCGGCCTGCCCGCGCGACCACTACGACGCCCTGGAGCCCACCTTGAAGCATTTCGGTCCGGTGTTCTACCTGGGTGAGCAAGCCGGGATGGGCCAGACCATGAAGCTGGCCAATAACCTGCTGTCTGCCGCCGCGGTGGCCATCACGTCCGAGGCAATGGCCATGGGGGTGAAGGCCGGCCTGGACCCCACCGTGATGCTGGAGGTCATCAATGCGGGGTCGGGCCGCAATACGGCGACCCAGGACAAATTTCCCAAGGCGGTCCTGCCCGGTACCTTCGACATCGGCTTTGCCGCGCGCCTGGCCTACAAAGATGTGCGGCTTTGCGTGGACGAGGCCGAGGCCATGGGGGTGCCCATGGTGGTCGGTTCGGCGGTACGCGAGATGCTGGTGCTGACCACCACGCTGTGCGGCGAGCAGGCCGACTTCACCCACATCGCCAAGGTGGTCGAGACCTGGGGCGGCGTGCCGATCCGGCGCAAATCCTGATCGGGGATAACGGCGCCGGACACCGGCCTATAGCCTGGTGTCCGGGCCAGGTGCCTGACTTCCCGATCTGCCGGCATGGCCTTCCCTAGCCTGCCCGGATGCCCGCCTTCCTGATGACCGGCTCCCATTTGCGGCGCTCGGCCTGGCCGAAATCGGCCAGGTCCTGGGCGCTGCCGCCGGCGGGCTCGTAGCCCATCTGCAACAGGCGCTGGCGGGTCGCCGGCTGCTTCAGTATCTGGTTGATGGCCTGGTTCAGGCGCGCCACGACCTCGGGCGGCGTGCCTTTGGGGGCATACAAGGCGTTCCAGGCGATCACCTCGAAGCCGTCCACACCCTGGGACGCCACCGTGGGCGCGCCCGGCAGCAGCTCAGTGGGCTGGCGGCTGGTCACCCCCAGCACCTTGAGCTTGCCGCCCTCGACTTGCGGCCGAGCGGCGGCAATGGTGTCGATGGTCAGCGGAATCTGCTTGCCGATCACATCGGTCATGGCTGTGGACGAGCCCTTGTACGGCACACCGAACAAGGGCGCGCCGGTCTGTTCTTTCAGCAATTCCAGCACCAGCCGCGCCGTGGTGCTGGGCATCCCGACGTCGGCGGCGCCTTTGCCGGCACGCGCGGCCTTGAGCACATCGGCCACCGAGCCGAATGGCGAATCGCTGCCCGCCAGCAAGGCCATGGGAAAGGTCGCCACCAACGCGACAGGCGCGAAATCCCGCTCGGCGTCGTAGGTCATGCTGGGGTACAGGAACTGGTTCAGGGCATGGGTGGCATTCGTGCCCATGGTCAGTGTGTAGCCGTCGGGCGCAGACCGCGCGGCGATGTCGGTGCCGATATTGCCGCCGGCCCCGCCACGATTTTCCACATAGAAAGTCTGCCCCAGCAACTGAGTGAGCTGTTCGGCGAAGTACCGCGTGGCGACGTCGGTGCCCTGGCCGGCCGTGTAGGCAACGATGATCTTGACGGGTTTATCGGGATACGCGAGCTGTGCCGCGGCGGGTGCGGTGGCGGCGGCAAGAATGCAGGCCGCGGTCAGGGTGGAACGCAACATGGCTATGTCTCCTGGTTTATCGGTATGTGGACTACAGGGACTGCTGGTGCTGCCTGGGCCTCGTGAAGAATGCTGTCGCGGTGCTGATCGAAGGCGGGCGGCGCGGCCCCCGCCCGGCCCGGCGTTGCCGATAGCTTGATGGGCAGCCCGATCCCCTGGTATGCGCCATCCGCAACCTGCATGCGCCGATGCTGCGCATGGACATGGCCCAGGGCCTGCGGCACAGTGTTGACGGGCCCGGCCGCCACACCCGCGGCCATCAGGTCGCGGCACAGGTCGTCGCGTCGGCAGGCACGCAGCGCCGTCTCGATCTCGGTACGCAGGGCGGCGGCATTGCGCAGGCGCAGCGCATTCGATTGGAAACGCTCGTCCAACGCCAGGTCGGGGCGCCCTGCCCGCTCGCAGAATTTGCGGAACTGCCCATCGTTCAAGATGCCCAGGAACATGGGGCCGTCGCCCGCGTCGAACTGATCGTAGGGCGCGATATTGGGATGCGCGTTGCCGGTCAGGCCGGGCGTCTGGCCGGAACAGAACCAGTTCGCGGCATGCGGCACCAGCAGGCTGAGCGCCGTATCGAACAAGGTGGCTTCCACGCGCTGGCCTGCGCCATGGTGCGGCCGGGCCAACAAGGCCATCAAGATGCCCGAGAAGGCGGCATAGCCGGTCAGATGGTCGACTACAGGCACGCCGATGCGGGTGGGCCCCGACGTTGTGCTGCCATTGACGCTCATCAGGCCGCACATGGCCTGCAGCACGGCATCGTAGCCCGGCAGGCCGCCCAGCGGCCCGTCGTCGCCAAAGCCGGTAATACTGCAATAGACCAGCCGCGGATAGCGCGGCGCCAGGTCGCGCTCGAAATCCAGCTGCCACTTGCGCATGGTGCCGGGCAGGAAGTTCTCGATCAATACATCGGCCTCGCGCAGCAGGCCATGCAGTATGTGCCGCTGGTCCGGCTGGGCCAGATCCAGGGCGATGGACCGCTTGCCGCGATTGAGCGCGCCGAAATAAGCCGCGTCTCCCGACGCATCGAATGGCGGCCCCAGCCGCCGGGTCTCATCGCCAAATGGCGGCTCGACCTTGACGACATCGGCGCCATGATCGGCCAACATCTGTGTGCACAGGGGGCCGGCCAGCACGCGCGACAGATCCACGACGCGTATGCCGGCCAACGCCCCGGCACCCTGGCGCCGCGCCGGCAAGGCCGC
>DASPIV010000787.1:0-3521 GCA_035628955.1 Bordetella sp. | reverse complement strand
GTCGCAACTGATCGAAGACCAGCAGGCCCAGAACATCGGCGACGTGCTCGTCAACGACCCCTCGGTACGCAATACCTACTCGCGCGGTTCGGGCCGCGACGAGTTCAATATCCGTGGCTTCACGCTGTTCAATTACGACGTGTCTTTCAATGGCTTGTACGGTGTTTCGCCGCGCAATGCCAGTTCCCTGATCGGTATCGAGCGAGTCGAGGTGCTGCGCGGACCGAATGCGCTGCTCAATGGCATGGCGCCCTACGGATCGGTGGGCGGCTCGATCAACCTGGTGCCCAAGCGTGCGGGGGCCGAACCGCTGAATCGCTTGACGCTGTCTTATATCGGCGATAGCCAGTTCGGTGCGCATGCCGATCTGGCACGGCGTTTTGGCCAGGCCGGAGAATGGGGCGTGCGCTTGAACGTCATGGGCAGCAGTGGCGATACGCCGGTCGACGGATCGAAAGAAGACGTCGGTGCCCTGGCATTGGGCCTGGACTATCGCAGCGGCCGTCTGCGCGTAGAGGCGGATATCAATTACCAGGACCGCCTGACGCATGCACGCAGCGGGCTGTTGTTCCCGCCGCCCTCGGGTGTGCCGATCGGCAGGGTGCCGGATGCGCGCAGCAATTTTTTTCCTTCCTGGACTTACTGGAAAACCGAGGAATGGGCCGGGGTGGTGCGCGCCGAATACGACCTGAGCGACGACTGGACGGTATATGGCGCACTGGGCGGCAGAAAGCACGATTTCGAAAGCTTGCAGACCAGCTGGCTGATGCTGGACGACCAGGGCAACATAGGCGCGGTGCCGGCGCGCCTGAACGAAGCCTTGTATAGCAAGACCGGTGAAGTGGGGTTGCGTGGCCGCTTCCGTACTGGCCCGGTCTTGCACGAACCGGCGCTCAGCGCCAGTTTCCTCGATATCGATTATTCGGCCGCGCGCATCCGGTCCGGCACGGTGTTCTCGAATATCTACGATCCGGCCAATCTGCCCAAGCCGGATATTCCGATGCCCACCGATCTGCCGCGTGCCAGCGAGTCGCGCCTGTACAGCATTGCCCTGGCCGATACCCTGTCGATATGGGACGGCCGTGTGCAACTGATTGCCGGCCTGCGGCACCAGCAGATCGAGGCGAGCAATTTCGATGCCGCGACCGGCAGCCGCACGTCGCATTACCGCAAGTCCGCCATCACGCCCGCGCTGGCCTTGACCGTCAGGCCGCTGCAACGGCTGTCGCTGTACGGAAACTATATCGAGGGGCTGAGCCAGGGGGCAACCGCTCCCGAAATGGCTGTCAACGCCGGCGAGATGTTTGCGCCCGAGGTATCCAAGCAGTTCGAGATCGGCGCGAAATACGATTTCGGACGCTTCGAGGCCACCCTTAGCGCATTCCAGATCGAGCGCCCCAGCACCTTCCTGAACCCCGTCACGCAGCGTTTCGTGGCGGATGGCCAGCAGCGCAATCGCGGCCTGGAGCTGATCACGCAGGGGGAACTGGCCCCCGGCGTGCGCCTGTTGGGCGGCGTGGCCTACACCAGCGCGCGGCTGACCCATACCGAGGGCGGCATCAATGACGGCAATACCGCGCCGGCGGTGCCGCGTTTCCAGTTCAATGCCTCGGCGGAATGGGACACGCCGTTCCTGCCGGGCCTGACCTTGTCGGTGCGCATGCTGCGCACCACCGAACAATATGTGGACGTAGCCAATACGCAGACCATACCTGGCTGGACCCGTTTCGACGTGGGTGCGCGCTATGCGTTCAAGGCGGGCTCTACGCCCGTCGTGGTACGGGCCACGGTGGAGAACGTGTTGAACAAGAACTACTGGCAGTCCGCGGCGCGTGAAGGCCTGACCGTGGGAGCACCGATCACCGCGTTGCTGTCGGTATCGGCGGAGTTCTGAAGGCGGGTGCGGAATCCCGGCAGGCGGCAGGGCGCTGTGCCAGGCCAAGCCGGCACCGGCCGCACTGGCAATGTTCAGGACCGCGCGGTGCTGGTTGGCTGGCGCAGCCCCAGGAATCTGCGCAGCAGCCCGGCGGCGGTGGGAGTAGGGCGCAAGGTGCGGGCCAATAGTGCCGCATCGAGCCCTACGCGAGCGTAATCGGCCTGGTGACGCTGCAAGTGATCGTGCATGAATTCGGGGCCGAATTCAGGGTGGAACTGGGCCGAATAGATACGTGGCGCCCAGCGAACCAACTGGTGCGCATCGAGTCCGGAACGCGCCAGGGCAACGGCGCCGGCCGGCAGGCGCGTGACAGTCTGGGCGTGCAGCAACTGCGCCGGGAAGCTGACAGGCAGGCCCGACATCAGGGGGTCGCCGGCGGCAGCGGGCAGGCATTCAATGGCCTGGGTGCCCAGTTCGCGCCCCAGCGGGTTGTAATCGACCGCGCCGCCCAACGCATGGGCCAGTAATTGATGCCCGTAGCAGACACCGAATATCGGCGTGCCGGCTTGCGCGGCCAACCGCAGCCAGGCTGCCGTGTGCTCGCTCCAGGGTTCATGGTCGGTGACCATGGCGGGCGAACCGGTAATCAGCGCCGCCCGATAGGAGGGCGGCGCCTCGGGCTGTACGCCGGCATAGACGCGCACGATGTGGACCGCTTCGGGTTCCAGGCCCGCCGCATGGCGCAGCATTTGTGCGTAGTCGCCATGGCATAGCCGCAAGGTATCGTCGGGATCGCCGGTATGCAGGATAAGAACCGGCTTGGAGGCGTCGGAAGCATTCATGAATGCGATGATAGCCGCCATGGCACGATTTCGCACCGGGGCTGTGTGGAAGTCCGTACAATCGACGCCGTACTCCACTTGAACGAGGCAATGATGATGTGGATCTGGTTCGGGTTGGCAGCGGCCGCACTGATCGGCGAAGTCGCCAGCGGCACGTTCTATCTGCTGCTGGTGGCGTTGGGCCTGGTTGCCGGGGGCATTGCCGCCTGGCTGGCCGCCGGCTTCGAGTGGCAACTGGTGGCTTGCGCCATCGTGGCGCTGGCCGGGCTGATGGTGCTGCGCCGTACAGGCATACTGAAAAAGCGCGAAATCGACGCCGGCCGCAATGCCGACGTCAACATGGACATCGGCCAGACCGTCGAAGTCGACGCCTGGTCCACGGCTGGCCTGGCACGAGTCTGGTACCGGGGCGCCCATTGGCAGGCCGAACTCGCCGCCGGGCAGCCCAGCGCGCCAGGCCTGCACGTCATTGCCGAGGTGCGCGGCACGCGCCTGGTACTGGCACCCAAGCAAACCGCCGGCCGCCCCGAGCCGGTTTAATCCCTTTCCACGCAGGATATCTCCATGATGCTCGATACCTCCACCATTGTTCTAATCGTACTGGTCGTCCTGGCGTTGCTGATCATTGTCAAGGCCATTGCCATCGTGCCCCAGCAGCATGCCTGGGTTGTCGAGCGGCTGGGCAAATTCGATCGTGTGCTGTCGCCGGGCGCGGGGTTCGTCATTCCGTTCATCGAGCGAGTTTCGTACAAGCACTCACTGAAGGAAATTCCGCTGGACGTGCCCAGCCAGGTCTGCATCAC
>DASPIV010000786.1:0-5042 GCA_035628955.1 Bordetella sp. | reverse complement strand
GCCTGGCGCGATCCGCAGGCAGGCAGGGTAGACGACGGTATTGCGGCCAACACCGCATCATCAGGCGGGCGTCCGCTGGGCGATGTACGCATTGTCGATCTCTCCATGGGATGGGCCGGACCATTGGCGACACGCCATTTCGCCGACCTGGGGGCCGATGTGATCAAGATCGAGGCATGCCAGTATCCGGATTGGTGGCGGGGAGTAGACGACCGTCCTATTGTGTTCGAGCAACGCCTTTACGAGAAAAGTGCCTACTTCAATGTGATGAACCGCAACAAGCGCTCGATCACACTCGATCTCACCACGCAAGAAGGACGAGACCTGCTGAAGCAATTGATCGGGCAGGCCGATATCGTCATCGACAATTATTCGGCAGGTGTGCTCGAAAAACTGGGGTTGGGCCATGACGTGCTGGCGCAGATCAAACCCGGGCTCATCATGCTTTCCATGCCGGCGTTCGGCACCGATGGCCCTTGGCGCGATTGCCGGGCCTATGGCTCGACGCTCGAGCAGGCCAGCGGCTTGCCCGGTGTCGTGGGGCGTGCGCAGGATCCGCCCACCTTGAATCACATTGCCTACGGCGACCCCATAGGAGGCCTGCACGCCGCCGCCGCATTGCTGGCCGCGCTTTACCATGTGCGCCGCACAGGCGAAGGCCAGCGCGTCGTGTTGTCACAGGTCGAGTGCATGTTGACCATGGTGGCGCCCTGGTTGATCGAGGCTGGTGACACGGGCAAGCAGCCCGTCCGCCTGGGCGATGGCCACGTGGCGTACTCGCCGCATGGTTCCTATCGGTGCGCGGGCGATGACGCGTGGGTACTGATCGCGATCACCGACGATGCCGCCTGGCGTGGCCTGTGTCGAGTGATTGGCCGCACGGATCTGGCGCACGACGCGAGTCTGGCAAGCGTGGACAGCCGGCGTGCCCGCAAAGCCGAGATCGACGACGCCATCCGCGCCTGGACCCGATCGCGCACGCCCGAGCAGGCAATGGCTGCCCTGCAACACGAGGGTGTCGCAGCGGGTGCAAGCCGGCTGCCTAGCGAGCTGCTCGACGATCCGCATCTGAAGGCACGCGGTTTCTGGCGTTGGATAGATCGTGAATACGTGGGGCTGCATCCTCAACCTTCGCCCGGTTATCGCGGCGAAGGCGTGGCCGGCCAATCCATGCGCCCCGCGCCGACGCTGGGGCAGGCCAATCACGATGTCCTGCAAGGCATGCTGGGTCTTGGTGCGCAAGACCTGCAGCGCCTGGCTGCCCTGAACATTATCGGCACCGCTGCGCTGCCTCCGGACCAGCGCAAATCAAGAGCGGCCACCGGAGCAAGACGTGCATAAAGCACGCGCAACCCTCACGTCACAACAATAAGGAGACAACCATGATCAATCTTGCATGCATCAGGTGGAAACCCAGCTTCTTCAAGGCCGCGGCCGCGGTCGTCTGCGCCGGTTTATCTACCCTGGCGATGGCCGCCGGTTATCCGGACAAGCCTATCACCCTGGTCGTGCCATTCCCGCCCGGCGGCAGTACCGATGTTCAGGCCCGGCTGATAGCCAAGGGAGTTTCGGCCGAACTGGGGCAACCGGTGGTGGTGGAGAATCGCGCGGGGGCGGCTGGCGCCATCGGTACGCGTCATGTTGCCGGAGCCGCTCCGGATGGCTACACGCTGTTGTTCGCCAGCATCTCGTCACTGGTGACCGAACCGATCCTGAACAAGAGCGTCGGCTTCGATCCGCTGCGTGATTTCGTGCCGGTATCCATCATCAGCGACATTCCGTTCCTGCTGGTGGTGGAATGCTCGTCACCAGCAAAGAGCGTTGACGACTTGATCCGGATGGCCCGGGAACAACCTGGCAAGTTGAATTATTCGTCATGGGGCTACGGCAGTTCCGGCAATTTGCTGGCCGAGATGTTCAAGCGTTCGGCCAACGTCAATATCACCCACATTCCGTACAAGGGTGAAGCGCCTGCAGTCATGGGGCTGCTGAGCAAAGAGGTCTCGACCATGTTCGTCACGCCGGTCAACATGCCTTATATCCGCAACGGCCAGATGTGTCCGCTGGCGGTTACAGGCAGCAAGCGGCTGGATGTGCTGCCCAATACGCCTACTTTCAAGGAAAGTGGCCTGGACGACATGAACTTGCAGATCTGGTTCGGCATCGTGGCACCCGCCAAGACGCCGGAGGCTGTCACCCAGCGTTTGCAGCAGGCTCTGGTCAAGGTTGTGCAGACGCCGGAATTCAAGAAAGCGGCCGAGCCGATGGGCGTGATCGGCATCGGCAGCAGCAGCAGCGCGTTCCAGCAACGCATCGAAGAAGACATGGCCAGCATTGCGAACCTGGCCAAAGACGCCACGCTGCGCCAGTAGCACCTTGTGCGCTGCCCAGCCTGCGCCTGCAAGGCGGGGGTGGGCGGAACCGGTTTCACCTTCGATCCGAGGCCTATCTTGTCCGAGCATGAGTACTGCCAAGTGCAGCATCGCGGCCATCTGCGCATCATTACGCTGAACCGGCCCCAGGTAATGAATGCCTTGCATCCGCCCGCCAGCCAGGAACTGGCGCAGGTGTTCGACACGTTCGAGAATGATCCCGACGCCTGGGTGGCCATCGTGACCGGTGCGGGGCCGCGAGCCTTCTGCGCCGGCAACGATCTGAAGTACCAGGCCGCGGCCGGCCGGGTTACGCATCCCGATAGCGGCTTCGGCGGCCTGACCGGCCGCTTTTCGCATAACAAGCCGATCATTGCCGCTGTCAACGGCATTGCCATGGGGGGTGGTTTCGAGATCGCGCTGGCGTGCGATCTGATCATCGCCAGCCAGAATGCCGTATTCGCGCTACCCGAGCCGCATGTGGGCCTGGCCGCGACGGCCGGCGGCCTGCTCAGGCTGCCACGGCAGATTCCGCTGAAGCAAGCCATGGGTATTATTCTTACCGGCCGACGCGTCAGCGCCGACGAAGGGGCGCAGTTGGGTTTCGTCAATGAAGTCGTGCCTGAAGGGCAGGCGGTTGAGCGTGCCATCGAATGGGCGCAGGACATTCTGGCGGGATCGCCCATGGCCATCCGGGCGGCCAAAGAGCTGGTACGCAAAGGCCTGGACGACGCCGCGCTCGATCAGGTTTATCTGCGCCAGAAGCAATTTCCGGCGGTACGCGCGCTATACGACAGTGAAGACAAGATAGAAGGCCCGCGTGCTTTCGCAGAAAAACGCCGGCCGGTCTGGAAGGGGTGCTGAACTCATGAGCACCGCAACTGATGCCGTGGATCTGGTCGCAGGCGGCACGCTCGGCATTGTCGGCAATGTTTCCATGACGGCAGGCATTGCCCAGGTGGCAGCCCTGGCCGGCTGGCCGGTGAAGCTGTACGGCAGCGATCCGCAGGCCGTGGCGGACAATCTTGCATTTGCGCGCCGCATGATCGCACGCCAGGTAGAAAAGGGTACGTTGGATGGCGCTGCCGGCTGTGCGGCGTCCGAGGCCATACAAACCGTGGCAGAGCTGGCCGAGCTGCGCGGTTGCGCCATCGTGATCGAATCGATGCTTGGTAACCTGGCCCAGACCCAGGCATGCGTGGCCGAGCTCGAAGACGTGCTGGATGTGCAGGCAGTAATTGCGCTGAACACCTCGTCGACACCGGTAACCGTATTGTCTTGCCAGGCGCGCCATCCGGCACGCCTGGTGGGGTTGCATTTCTTCGAACCGGTTCCGCTCATGCGCGTGGTCGAAGTCATACCGGGGCTGCGCACCGACCCGGCCATACTGAAGCGGGCCGCCGCCTGGGTTCGGCATATCGGACACCAGCCGGTTGAATCCGCCGATTCGCCCGGATTCATCGCCAACCTGATCGGCCGCGCCCTGCTGACCGAAGGCTTGCGCATCCGCCACGAGGGCATTGCCGATGCGCAGACCATCGACCGCGTCATACGCGATTCGCTTGCCCTGCGTATGGGGCCGTTCGAGTTGCTGGACCTGATCGGGCTGGATGTCTGCGCGGCCAATATCGACCTCATCTACCAGGCTTTCCAGCAAGAACCCCGCTTGCGTCCGACACCCGAACTGGCGCTGCGCGAGGCCGCCGGCCTGCTGGGCCGCAAAACCGGCGGTGGCTACTACCCTGGCGGACAGGCGGCGGCAGCTGTCGCGCCCAGCGATCCGGCCGGCTTGCCGCCGGTCTGGATCGACGCCGCCGACCCAGCACAGCACGCGCGGATGCGCGATCATCTGGCCGGCCAGGGCATCGTTTTCGACCTGGTCGCTCTACCCGGCCCGGAAAGTCTTTGCCTGATCGCGCCGCTGGGAGATGACGCGACGACCTACGCGGTGCGTGCCGGGCTCGACCCGCAGCGCACGGTGGCCGTCGATACCTGTTTCGATCTGGCGGCGCACGCCACGCTGATGGCCGCGCCTGTGATACAGGCGACCATGCGCCGCGCCGCGCTGGCATTATTTGGTGCCCGGGGCGCCACGAGCTGGATCGAAGACAGCCCAGGCTTCATTGCCCAACGGGTGCTGTCGGCAATCGTCAATCTCGCGTGTGATGCCGCCCAGCAGAACATCGCCGAACCGGATGCCATTGACGACGTGGCGCAGCGCGCCCTGGGTTACCCGCTAGGACCGCTGGCGATGGGTGACCAATTCGGTGCCGGGCGGATAGCCGCTATCTTGCGAGCCATGCACGATGCCTACGGCGATCCCCGCTACCGGCTCAGCCCCTGGCTGCGTCGCAGGGCGTCGCTGGGCGTATCGCTGCGAACCACTGCGGGCCGGCAGGCGCTGGCCATGGAGGTCTAGCCACGATGGATACTGATCCCGGAAAAGGCCCCCCGCGCCTGGTCTTGCTGGCCCTGGACACGATTCCCCTGGTGCGTCCTGGCGACGACCTGGCCGCGCTGATTCTGACGGCGCTGCAACGGGCCGGCGAATCGCTGCAAGACGGTGATGTGCTTGTGCTGGCGCAGAAGATCGTGTCCAAGGCGCAGAATCGTTATGTCGATCTGGCTGGCGTCGTGCCCAGTGCGCGCGCGCTCGGCCTGGCCGCGTGC
>DASPIV010000785.1:0-4686 GCA_035628955.1 Bordetella sp. | reverse complement strand
ACCGTTCCTATCTAGCATCCAGTCAGACAGCTTTCCGCCGTCATCCGCCCGGCTCAGCCGAGCAATCGGGCCTTCTTTCTGGAGATTTCACCATGCTCGATATAGATGCCCCCGTGCGCCCCATAGAAGACGCGACCCAGGAATTGGTACCGTCCCGCTACGCGGTGCGGATTGGCGACATCGACACATTGATCGTCAGTGACGGCGTGCTGCCGCTGCCGACTGCGACAATGGCCACCAACGTCGACACGGCGGATCTTGCCAACTGGCTGGACTACATGTGCATGCCGCCGGATAAGTTCGATTGGCCGTTGAACGTGATGGTGGCCCGCAGCGGCGAACAGACCATTCTGATCGACGCGGGCCTGGGCGGGCAGTTCGCGGGGTTCCCGCGCGCTGGTCAGTTTCCCCAGCGTATCGCCGCTGCCGGCATCGAGCTCGAAGCCGTGACCGACGTGATCATCACTCACATGCACATGGACCATGTGGGCGGCTTGCTGGTTCCGGATGTAAAGGAACGCTTGAGTCCGAACGTGCGTATTCACGTTTCCGCGGCTGAAGTCGATTTCTGGACCGCACCCGATTTCTCGCACACCGAAATGCCCAAGCCGGTGCCCGACGTGCTGCGGGCGACAGCTCGGAGCTTCTATGACGAGTACCGCGATCGCCTGCGCATCTTCAAGGACAGGCACGAGGTCGCTCCCGGCGTCACCGTCCGCGTCACAGGCGGCCACACGCCCGGACATAGCGTGGTCGATCTGGTGTCGGGCGGAGATCGCCTGATGTTCGCCGGCGACGCCATGTTTCCGGTCGGCTTCGATCATCCGGAGTGGCACAACGGTTTCGAACACGATCCCGAGGAATCGGTGCGCGTCCGTGTCGGCCTGTTCCAGGAACTGGTGCAGACCGGTGGCCTGCTGGTGGCTGCCCATTTGCCGTTCCCATCGGTCGGCCGTGTCGCCGCCGACGGCGATGCGTTCCGTTGGGTCCCCGTCCTTTGGGATTTCTGACCCGCCTTCAGGCCAGCGCCCGGCCTCGCGCTATCGCGCTTCATCTGTCCGATAGTACTGCGACCTCGGATAGAATCGGTGACGTGATTCATCCAAGCCGTCAATGTGTTCCATGGAAGCAATCAAGAATTTCGACCTGTTCTCCCTGCTCGATACCTCGTTGAGCCTGGCGGTTGCCTTTGTATTCGGCAGTCTGATTGGCTTGGAGCGCCTGTATCGCCAACGCACAGCGGGGCTAAGGACCAACGTCTTGGTCGCCGTGGGGGCAGCGTTGTTCGTCGACGTCGCCAATAGGCTCACAGGGGCTGAAGGGGCGGTGCGCGTCATCGCCTATGTGGTGTCCGGAGTGGGGTTCCTCGGGGCGGGGGTGATCATGCGCGAGGGGGGAACCGTACGAGGGCTGAATACCGCGGCAACCCTATGGGGCTCGGCAGCGGTGGGCGCCGCCGCCGGGTCGGACCTTCTTGCCGAGGCTGTCCTGGGCACGATATTCGTTCTGGCAGCCAATACACTGCTTCGGCCCGTGGTCAATGCAATCAACCGCCAGCCGCTCGATGCCGAAACGGTGGAGGCGACGCATTCGGTCCATCTCATTGTTTCGCGCGAGCATCAAAAGGCGCTTAGCGAAATGCTGGGAGAAGAGTTCAAGCGCATAAACGCCGTCGGACACCAGCTGGACATACGTCTATTCTCGTCAGAGGAAGTGGAGTTGGAAGCTACGCTTACCGACACGGCGATCGACGGCAAGCAACTTGATTCCTTGATCGATCGCCTGTCTGCGATACCCAACGTCAAGCACGCTTACTGGACGACGAGCACGCAGGAATAAGGGCTGCGCTATAGGTGGTCCTTGTAGATCTTGCCGTCTTTCATGATGAGCTTCAAGTTTTTCTGGGGGTCTGCCAGCGCGTCCAGGTTATTCGCGACCTCGCCATCAAGCACGAGCAGATCCGCGAAGCCACCGGGCACTATGGTACCCACGCTGCCTGCGTAAGGGTTGCGAGACCCCGACATCGCAAGCAGTTCACCATTCTGGCCCGTTGCCATGCGTAGCACTTCCGAAGGCGAGTACAGCTGGGTAAGTTTGGCCAGCATGTGGTTCTGCCGAGGAAGGTTCTGCGGCGCGAAAAGAATATCGGTTCCCCATGCCGTCTTTACATTGAAGTGCTGCGCCAATTCATACGCGCGCAGCGTGCCTTCTGCGACCAGCTTTTGCTTTTCCCGGCTACTGGGGTCCGTGTGCGGATTGGCGTCTTCATCGCCAAAGAACGGTTGCAGGCTCCACCAGGCGCCGTGATCGGCGATCTGGCGCGCTGTCTCTTCGTCGGCTAGCTGACCATGCTCGATCGACCGCACGCCGGCGCGCAGCGCGCGCTGGATGCCGATGGCTGTATACACATGCACCATGACATAGGTGCCCCAGTCGCTGGCCGCCTCGACACCGGCCCGCAGCTCCGCGTCAGTGAACTGAACACTGTTCAACGGGTCATATAGCGAGGTAACACCGCCACCGGCCATCAGTTTCAGTTGCGACGCACCCAGCATCAACTGTTCGCGGGCACGCCGCAAGACTTCGTCGTAGCCGTTCGCAATAGCCGAGACACCGGTACTTTCAGCATGGCTCAGTACATCTGGCCGGGACGGGATCTCATAGCGCATACGGAAATCGCCGTGCCCTGATGTCTGGGACACCATGGCGCCCGACGGATAGATGCGGGGGCCATGCACCACGCCTTCGTCTATCGCGCGCTTGAGGGCAAAACTCGGTCCGCCGGCATCCCGCACGCTGGTGAACCCGCGCATGAGCGTATTCTGTGCCTCCCGTGCAGCCACCAGATGTACATAGGCGATGTCAGCGGTCATTGCAGTGAGCTGAGAGATTCCGCAAAGCGTTGAATGCCAGTGGGCGTCGATCAGACCCGGCATCAAGATCCGGCCACCGCAATCGACCCACTGGACTTCGCCTTGTTGTTCACCGGCAGGCAGGATGTCGGTGATCCGGTTGCCCTCGGTCCTTACTGCCAGACCCTCGCGCAAATTGGAGCAAATTCCGTCGAAAAGCCGGATGTTGGTAAATACCACCGGCTTCGAGTAGAGCTTTGGATCGCCACCGAACGCACTATCAGCCCGGAAGCTCCCGTAGGGCCGGGTTGCCTCAGCGGGGCCACCCAGTGACATTCTTGCCGCCATATCGGCCTGCACCCTTCGATGCAGCCAAGCGGCCGCGGGCCCGTGAGCTCTACAGCGGCATGCCTCCCGGTTTCTATCGAAACTGGAAGGACGCGAAAATGAATGGCGTTCAAGTGCACGTGCTATGTACATTGAAGGAAGCTCCTGAATCTACTGCAGTATTGGGGCTGGTATCGTCGGTCATGATCCGCCAAGCTACTCAGCTTCGGCTGATCGCGAATTTTAGCCATCATTGGCTGGCCTGTAGCTGGCGCTGTCCTGTCAAACGAAGTGACGGGGCGCAGCCTATCAACATACTCGCAAACAATCGCTCGGAAACAGTAGAATCCCTGCACGTCGTCAATACATCTCTCAGATAGGAGCACGCATGAAACGCAGCTTGCATCGACACATCGCTTGCCGCTCTACGTTGGCCGGTTGTATCGCGATAGCCACGGCCAGCGCGGCAGCGTCGGAGAATGTTCCTGCCGTCATGCAGGTTCCGGCCGGCAATTACGTCGCTTGGCGCGCGCCGGCCGAAGGTGTCATTACCTACGCGTGCCGGCATTCGCAATCCGACGCGTCCAAGCTGCAATGGGTTATTGACGGCGCCCAGGCAAAGCTCGGGGCGACGGCAGGGGCGCAGGGCGGCACATATGCCAGCCCGCCAGAAACATGGCGAGCCGCAGACGGATCGTCATTGACCGGGATAGAGGTTGTGCGTGCCCCTGCCGGCGCCGACCGCTTATACGACCAGCTTGTCATGGCTAATCCGGCCGGCGGCGCAGGTGTGCTTTCGGGCGTGACCTACATCCAGCGCATTGTGCGGGACGGAGGCGCCGCGCCGGGCTCCCCGTGCGACCGGGCATCTCTGAACCAGCGGGTAGGCGTGCCGTATCGGGCGTCGTACGTATTCTGGAAGCCCGACTGAAGCGGTGCCGACGCCAGAAAACCCACGCCGCCAAGAATCCACATGCCCAGGTTGCCGCCTGGGATGCGATACGGGCGCGGGCGATTCGGCTGGCTGTAGCGCAGGCGGAAGCGCAGGCGGATAGCGGCCCATACCCTACATAAAGTTACATTCCTGCCATTCAATGCCAAATTGTCTGCAGTGTTGTCGCGTCGCGACACGAATGTTCACAGATGCGCACATATGGGTTTGAATGCTCGGCAAGAGTCAGGCGGATCCGCACCCGCGGCGGCGCGCAACGCGGCAGCGAGGGCGCGGCCGCGGTTTTTTTTTGTGCTGCCCGTGCCTCGGGCCACTTCCGTGAGGTACGGACATGGATGATGTACGACTGGGGTTCAAGCTTGTCTGGGCGGCAGCCCCATCTTTAGGATACCGACATGGAAGACTCGACCGCCCGATCCATCGGTTTGCGTGGCGTCGGCCTGATGGCTGGCTTTTCTTTCTTGCTTACCGGCTGCTCCTCCCCGTTGCCGCCTTACGTCGTTTTGTTCGACTCGTATTTCCCTTCTTGGCTTGTGTGCTTCGCGGCCGGATGTG
>DASPIV010000784.1:0-3351 GCA_035628955.1 Bordetella sp. | reverse complement strand
ACGGTCAATATCCACCCCGCCAAGCGCTTTACCTACAAAATGAGCCTAGACCGGAAAGCTCACTGAGCCCACGCCGGCCGGCTGCGGCAACTGGCCGCCCCGGACGGTGATTTGCCAGACACGCCATGCCTACTCTCTCGTTAGATATAATGATATCATTATGACAACGAGGAGAAGACAATGGCGGACACGAGCATTTCCGAACTTCGGGCAATGGCAGGTTCATTGCCCCCCACCAAAGCTTGCGCCACCTTTGCCGCCGCGCTGGACTGGCACCACCTGGATGCCGAGGCTCGCTTGCATGCCGGGCGGCATTTCCTCGACACACTGGGCACGGCCATCGCGGGCGCCACGCAAGGCGCCACAGATACGGTCGCATCGGCGCTGGAGTTTGCCGGCGAGGCGGGCAGCGATCGTCCGATACTGATCCCGGGCCGCCCGGCCAGCGGCGTAGGCTTGCTGGCTGCCACTCACCTGATGGGCACGGCCGCGCACGGCCTGGAACTGGATGACGGCTATCGGCCCGGGATGATGCATCCGGGATGCGTTGTGATACCCGTGGCGCTGCTGCTGGGCGCGCGGCTCGGAAAATCGGGTAAAGAGTTGCTGACGGCAATCACGGCCGGCTACGAAGTCGCTTGCCGCATCTCCGCAGCGACGCACCCCAAGGCCCGCTGGCGGGGTTTCCATCCCACTTCCGCCGCGGGTGTTTTTGCGGCAGCCGCGACCGCGGGCAACTTGCTGCGGCTGAATGCCGGCCAGATGGAAAGTGCGCTGGGTATCGCGGCCAGCTCGTCTGCCGGGCTATTCACCTTTCTGGATGGCGGCGACGTCAAGCGCCTGCATGGCGGCCTGGGCGCACGCGAAGGGTTATTCGCGGCCCTGTTGGCAAACCAGGGGTTGATCGGTCCGCCCGACGCACTGGAATCCGGCAACGGATATCTGCATTCCCACGCGGGCGGCGACCTGCCTGAGAACGACTATTCGGACCTTAGAATCCTTGCCGCCGGCGGGCCGGCGGATAGCTTTGCCGTCACGCAGTGCTATCTGAAGCCGTATGCATCCTGCCGGCACATACACGGCCCGATCGAAATGCTGCTGGCGTTGCGGGCCGAACATGGCCTGAAGCCGGCCGACATAGATTCCATCCATGTAGGCACCTATGCCGTGGCGGCGGCCCATGGCGCGCCGGGATGGAGCGAGATGACCACCGCACAGATGAGTATGCGCTATGTGCTGGCCGTGGCACTTGCGCGCGGAAAGGTGACACCCGCGCAGTTCAGCGATGCCGAGCGCGCCGATCCTGGCATTACCGCGTTCTGCTCACGCGTATTTACCTCAGTGGCTGCCGATTGCGAATCCAGGTATCCCGGCTTGCGTCCGGCCAGGATCATGGTAACGCTGAAAAACGGCCGCACCCTGACCGCCGAAGTGGATGAACCGCCGGGCGAGCCCGGCCGCCGCTTGAGCGATTCCGGGGTGGAAGAGAAATTTGGACATCTTGCCGAACCGGTGATCGGCAAGCCCGCCATCGGCTTGATCCTGGAGCGCGCACGAAATCTGGCCGATTGCGCGAATGTCGATGAACTGCTTCGGCTTTGCGTTCCCCTTCCGACATCGCGACATTCTTCGCAACCTGTTTCCGCATAGGAATACGGCCCGAGAGGCATCAATGAAAAACGCAACAATCAAGAACAGCAAACTTCCCACCAGGAAATTCGATGCGGATGTGCGCGGCCCGCTGCATGGCCTGCGCGTCGTGGATCTATCGCGGCTGGTCGCCGGGAACATGCTGACGCTGCAGCTGGCCGATTTCGGCGCCGACGTCATCAAAGTCGAGCCCCGCTCGGGCGACACACTGCGGGCCTTCCAGTCGGACGGCATCGAGACTTTCTGGAAAGTCTATGCCCGCAACAAGCGCAGTGTCTGCCTGGACTTCCGGCATCCGGACGCCGTAGGCATTATCAAGCAGATGGTGGCCTCTGCCGACGTCATCGTGGAAAGCTTCCGGCCGGGCGTGCTCGAAGATATGGGCCTGGGCCCGGACGTACTGCACGCGGTCAACAGAAAACTCATCATCGTGCGTATCTCGGGTTGGGGCCAGACAGGGCCTTACAGCCGCAAGCCGGGGTTCGGCACACTGGTTGAAGGCTATTCCGGCTTCGCCGCCATGAACGGCTTTTCGGATCGCGAGCCGGTCCTGCCCCCGTTCTTCCTGGGAGACATGGCAGCAGGCCTGTACGGTGCCAACGCCACCATGATTGCGCTGTGGAACAGCCGCGTGAACGGCGGAGATGGCCAGGTCGTGGACCTGTCGCTCTTCGAACCCATTATTTCGTTGCTGGGTCCGCAAGCGGCCGGTTATGCGATTACCGGAAAAGTGAAACCCCGCACCGGCAGCCGCTCCAGCACGACGGCGCCACGCAATACCTACCGCACGCAGGATGGGGGATGGGTATGCGTGTCTACCTCGACCGCCAGCATGGCGGCGAGGCTGTTCAAGACTATCGGCCGTGACGACGTGAACGCCAATCCCCGCTACGCAACCGTGGCCGACCGGCTGAAGCATGTCGAGGAAGTCGATGCCATCGTCGGCGAATTCGTGGGCCGGCACTCGCTTGAAGAAAACCTGCGGATCTTCGAAGCCGCGGACGTCACCGTGGGCCCGGTTTTCGATGCATCAGACCTGATGACGGACCGATATGTCATCGAGCGCGAAAGCCTGGTTCAGTTGCCCGATGAAGACATCGGACTCATGCCCATGCACAACGTCGTTCCCAGGCTGTCGGGCACGCCCGGCACTTTCCGCCGCCGTGCGCCGCACAAAGGCGAACACAGCGCGGAATGCCTGATTTCGGTAGTAGGCGTGCGGCGATTTGAGCAACTCGTGGCGTCTGGCGCCATTTTCGCGCACGCAGACCCGGCTTCGGCCGACGCGGGCAGCCTGGCTCTGGCCACGGCCGAGCGTTGATGAACACCCCCCAATAACCCGACCAGGAGCAACACATCATGAGCATGATCGGTACCCAACTCAAGGGCCCAGGCGTATGGGCCGGCCCTGATATCGACTGGACGAAAGAAGGGCTGCATGTACTGTCGGACGCCGACCTGAGGGAAATCGACCTTGCGCTCAAGCATCTGCTGACGCTGGGCGAAGTCGATTTCCCCGACATCACGCCGCAGGCATTTCCGCTGGACAAGGTGGGAGAGCTGATGCGCGACCTGCCGGTACGCCTGCGCACCGGCAGGGGCTTCCTGATGCTGCGCGGACTACCCCGCGAGAAGTATTCCGACGACGATATGACGCGCATTTATTTTGGCCTGGGCTCGTACCTGGGGCGGCCCATGACC
>DASPIV010000783.1:0-7847 GCA_035628955.1 Bordetella sp. | reverse complement strand
CAAGCACCAGTTGCTTGCCCGCCATCTGCCAGGTGCCGGCGACTTTGGCCGGCACCACCCATTTGTAGGCGCTGCAGTAGGCCGAGCACTCACCGCCCGCCTGCACTGATTCGTCGGGTTCCCAATCATCCATGGTGAACGAGTTGGACACGATCCGGGTGCCGGGCGGCATGTCCAGCAAAATGGGACGCAGCTTGACGTTCAGGTCGGGAAGCAGGAAAAGCGTAATGACCGTCGCTTCGGAAAAATTCGACTTGAAGATATCTGCCTGTTCGAATCTGGCGCGGTCGGCTACGCCCGCGGCCTGGGCCGAGCGGCGGGCCAGGGCGACCATGTCGGGGTTGAACTCGATGCCGCGCGCGGTGGCGCCGCGCTGGGCGGCAGTGATCACGGTTCGACCGTCGCCCGAACCCAGGTCGACCAGCCGGTCTTGCGGGGTAAGTTCCGCCATATCCAGCATGCGGTCAACCAGGGCTTGCGGCGTGGGTACCCACACCACGTCTTTGCCTGATTGGCCTACGGTGGGTTGATAGGATGTGGATTCGGCGTTCCGGGCCTGCGCCCATGCGGTGCCGTGCAAGGCAAGGGTGCAGATCGCGGCGGCGGCCAAGGATTTGTGCAGGGCTTTCATCGTCACTCTCCTGTTTGGGTCATCACTTCAAGAAGGACTGTCGTACCGCGAAGTCGCGGCCACGGCAGGGGCTGCAAGCTTGCTTTTGAACAGCAGGATGGGCGTGCCGGCGGCCAGTACCGCCAGCCCGATCAGCGCCGCCGTGCCGGTGTACTTGATGCTGGCGTGCAGCATGTACAGGCAGGTCAGGCAAAACACGATAGGCGTGAATGGGTACAGCGGCACGCGATACGGCAGCTTGCGTTCGGGATGCCGCCAGCGCAGCACGAACAGCGCCACACCCACCATCAGCAAGAAGCCCCAGAAGACAGGCGCCGTATAGTCGACCATGGCCTTGAAGCCATCGCGTGTGACGGCACCCATCGCGATCAGGGCAAGCGCGATGGCGCCCTGGGCGATCTGTCCGTTGGCGGGCGACTTGCCGCGTCCATCCCATACGCCGATCCAGCGCAGCACGGCCAGGTCCTGGGCCATGGCATAGAACACCCGTGCGCCGGTAAATATCGTTGCGTTGAGCGTGGATACCGCGGCTATCACCACTGCCAGGGTAACGACGACCTCGCCGGCGGGCCCGGCAACGACGCGCATCATATCGGCGGCCACCGCTTCCGAACCACGCAGCCCATCCAGGCCCAGTATCGACAGCAAGGCCAGATTGGCCATCGTATACAGGCCGACCAGGATCAGCGTGCCCAGCGTCAGTACCTTCGCAATATTGCGTGGCGCATCGTTCAGCTCGCCCGTCAGGTATGCGGCTTCGTTCCAGCCGCCGAAAGTCAACAGTACAAAGATCATGGCCGTGCCCAGGGCGGCCGTCTCGACGGGCAGCGGTTGGGCGGCGGATGCGCTGGCCTCGGGCGATCCGAACAGGCCGAACAGAATGATTGCGGCCAGCGCCGCTACTTCGATGAACGTCACCAGCACTTGCAGGGTCTTGCTTTCGGCCGTTCCGATGATGTTGATGCCCGTGAACAGCAGCACGGCCAACGCGGCGTAGATGGCCGAGCCATAGGGCCCCAACGGGAAAATCTGGGCAATGTAGTCGCCCAGCATGAAGGCCACGCCCGCGATTGCGCCGGTCTGGATCACCGTGCATCGGGCCCAGCCAAACAGCAGCGCGATCGAACGCCCGTAGGCGCGCGACAGGAAGTGATATTCCCCGCCTGCATGAGGTTCGGCCGCCGCCAGCTCGGCATAGCAGAGCGCGCCCACCAGGGTGATCAGGCCGCCCGCGATCCAGACAGCCAGAAAGGCCCATTCAGAACTCACATTGGCGGCGACGATCGATGGGGTCTTGAAAATGCCCACCCCGATGACCAGGCCGACCATGATTGTTATTGCATCGAAGACCGAGAGCACTCCAACGGGCCGGGCCTGGCCAGGCGCCGAAGCCGCTATGGCCGGTGCGCCCGGCATGGCCACCGGGGAATGGGCCGAGGTGCCATCGAACTGAACGGCCAATGTTTCTCGCTTGTTCTGCTGAGACCGATTCATGAGTTTGTCAGGTTCTGGGCCAGGAAAGGGCGCTCGGTCGGCATCGGAACAGGCATGCTCAGAAAGACCGCAGCAACGAAAAACCGAAGGTATTGATGCCTTGTGCGCTACGTACGTATACCGTACCCGCGTGCATCGAGGCGATGGCGCGGACGATGGACAGGCCCAGCCCGTGGTGCACGCCGCTGCGCGTGCGGGCCGCGTCTCCCCGGTAGAAGCGCTCGAACAGCCTGGCCTGCTGGTCCACGGGTATCGGGTCGCCCCGGTCAGACACCGAGATCCATGCGTACTCGCCGCGGGCCTCGATGGACACCGTGACTTCCGTACCGGCATGGGCATAGCGTGCGCTGTTCGACAGCAAATTGGCCAAGGCGCGATGGAACAGGCGCTTGTCCGCGCGCACCCGCACGTCGCCCGCTACGTGAACGACCAGGTTGCGCTCCGCAAAAGAGTATTCGACGTACTCAATCGTTTTCTGCGCCTCTTTCCGCAGGGAAAACTCGCTGAGCTCAGCGGCACGGTGGCCATTTTCAGCGCATGAAAGGAACAGCATGTCGTTGACGATGCTGCTCATGCGCTCGAGTTCTTCCAGATTCGATTCCAGCACGTCCTGCAATACACCGGGGTCGCGCTCGCGTGCCAATGCGACCTGGGTTTGCCCGATCAGATTGGTCAGCGGCGTGCGTAATTCGTGGGCGACGTCGGCATTGAATCCCTCGAGCTGAAGCCATGCGGTCTCGCGGCGCTCCAGGGCATTATTGAAAGAGACAGCCAGCTCGCGAATCTCTGGAGGCAGCCCCGCTATGTCCAGCCGTTCGCGCGGATTGTTAGGTGGCAGACCATACGCTTGCCGGCTGAGCCTACGCACGGGCAGCAAGCCCAGCTTGGCAATCCAGTATCCCAGCACGGCCACCAGCAGAATACCCAAGCCAGAGGCGATGCCCATGACACGCGTGAAGTTCTCTTTGGTCTGTATGTAGGCCGTGGCGTCGAGTGCCACCAGAAACTCGATCGGGGGCCGGCCTTCGTAGGCGGGAATGGTGCGGCTCAGCACGGCCCATATCTTGACCGGGTCGCGCACCTTGACGAACCCGAAGTGGCTCTCGGGCATTTTCCAGCCTGTTTTCAGCACGAAAGGCTCGCCATACGAATACCGGGCGTCGGGCGACTTGATCCAGTAGCGCACGCGTGAGCCTTCCTGGGCCATGCCATCGAGCTTGCGATGCACGAACTGCCATTCCTGCTCGGTGTGGCGGGTTTCGATGACCGGGTCGAGCAGGCTGTGATGGAATTCCAGCTCGGAACGCACTTGCGCGCGAATGGAGTCTGACAGAAAGTGGTACAGGAAAAAGGCGACGCCCGAGAACACGATGGCCGCGGTCACCGCGAACATGGTGGCCAGGCGCCACGCGATGGGCAGGCTCAGCTTCATGTGGCCTCGGTGGATCCGCTGGCATGCCTGTCTTCCAGCACATAGCCCATGCCACGTACCGTATGCAGCAGTTTGCGAGGATACGGGGCGTCAACCTTGGCCCGCACGCGCTTGATCGCCACTTCGACGACATTGATGTCGCTGTCGAAGTTCATGTCCCAGATCTGTTCGGCGATCATCATTTTGGAAAGTACCTCGCCTTGATGGCGTGCCAGCAGGCTCAACAGGGCGAACTCTTTGGCGGTCAGGTCGAGCCGCTGCCCGGCCCGAACCACCCTGCGTGCCAGCAGGTCGATGGTCAGGTCGTCGATCTGCAGCGTGGTGAGCTCGATCGATTCGGAGCGGCGGCGGGTAAGCGCTTGCAACCGCGCGACCAGTTCGGTGAATGAAAAGGGCTTTGGCAGATAGTCGTCGGCGCCTTTGCGCAGCCCTGTCACGCGGTCATCCACGGCGCCGCGCGCCGACAGCATGATGACGGGCGTGGCTTTGTGGCGGCGTAGCTGGGCCAGTACGCCATAGCCGTCCAGGCCGGGCAGCATCAGGTCCAGCACGATGGCGTCGTAGGCGAATTCCAATGCCAGATGCAGGCCGTCCGTGCCGGTATCGGCGATATCGACGGTATAGCCAAGCTCGGTCAGGCCACGCAGGATGTAGGACGATGTCTTTTCTTCGTCCTCGATGACGAGTATTCGCACAGCGTTCTCTTGGGCAAGAGTGAAAAGCTCGCCACCAGGCGAAGGGCCAGTCTACGCAGGCACACCGGTCGCGACCCTGACGGAATACTGACATTCTTGTCAGGAAGCGGGGTGCGCACGAAGTGGCGGATCACTGGCCTATCCGGGTCTGGCGAGCCCGGCCCTGGGCGTGGGCCGGTCAGGGCAGTTTATTCGATGGCACGGTCCGATTCTCGCCGCCTGTACTCCGCCGGGATCATCGCCGCGCGCAACCCATGCTGACAAGAATGTCCATTTGTCGTCACGCCGGGGTCAGCCGCCGGTGCTTAAAGTGCGCATACGGACCGGCGCCCAGGCATGCAAATCCGAAGCGCTGGCCCTTACCCACATTGCATTAACAAGGAACGCACCATGAACAAGTCGATATCTATCAAGTACGTGATCCCCACTGCCTTGGCGGCGCTGCTGCTGGCCGGCACTGTACACGCCACCGAAGAAACGCAGGTTCCCGCCACGCAAAGCACCAAGTCGCGCGATGCGGTACGCGCCGATCTGCGCAATTGGAAAGAGGCGGGCCTGGATCAGTTGTCGCACGGAGAACAGACTGCCGATATCAGTAGCGCCGAGTATCGGACGGCACAGCGTCATTACGCGCAACTGAGCCGGACCGCGGCGGTGGCGTCGCTATCCGAATAGCCGCGAAGCTTGCGCCACCGGGCCAGCCACGCCGCAAGGTGTGGCTGTTTCTATTTCACGCGGGTAGTGCTCATGGCCTGGTCAAAATACCGCTGTACGTCTGGACGCAGGGTACTGTCCGGGCTGTTTTTCCAGATGCCGGTGTCGAAAAGCAAAAGGCGCGCCACCGAAATAATGCCATTCATCACCGATTTTTCAATAACACCGAAATTGCGATGCGTGGCGATGGCGAACTGGACCGGGTAGATAAATGACGGGTCGGCCAACGGGCGGCTCTGAAGGCGGCCGTCGCATAGTTCGTCGATGATGCCGCCTATGGGCGTGATCGTAGCCAGGTCTTTACGCAGCAGCAGGCGCCTGATCAGCGAAAGCGATTGGACCTGGTGGCGCACGTCCAGTTCGATGCCTTGCGCGCGAGCCGTCTCGATCAGCAGGCGGCCGACTCCTTCTTCGTACGACAGGGTGGCCAGAAACAAGGGAAGGCGGGATAGCGCTTCAATGCTTACGGCTTCTTCCTGCGGAAGCTGTGCAAACAATGCGGGTTTTGCCACCAGGCAAAAAGGTTCGTAGCCCAGCTTCCAGTTGCGCGTTGCGTGGTCGTCGTGGCCCAGGCCATAGGTAACGGCGCAATCGATACGTTCTTCCAGCAAGAACTGGTGAAGCCGCGTCATGAACGCTTCCACGATGATGATGTCCAGCCCTGGCGCGGTCTCGTGCATATGGCGAAGCAGGTATTCGCCGATAAGCGTGCTGATGCCCGGCGTCAGGCCCAGTACCACGCGGCCGGATTTGCCCGTCTGGAACTGTCGCAACTTTTCCCGGCTTTCCGAAATGCTCGAGGTGATCTGGGCGGCTTCATTCGCAAAAACCAGGCCGGCGGCCGTGGGAGTGCATTTTCTGGAATTGCGGTCAAAAAGCCTGACGCCCAGGTCTTCTTCCAGCGCGGCGACGGATTGGCTGATAGCTGGCTGAGCCACGCCCAGCGCGCGAGCCGCAGCAGAGAACGACCCGTACCGCACGACCGCGCCAAAGTGCTGCAGCTGTATCAGGGTGAATGCCATAACCACTCCGTATAGCACCTATAAGTTCAACTTTCTGATGGCTCGCTAGCATAAGCCCATGCCGAGCGGTGAATTGCGATTGTGCCGATATTAATGGCTTTCACTATCTATCACCGATTTCGAGAATTCAAGCATCAAGGCGTTTGGGACGACTTATGAAAACACCGGTTCGATCCTTCCTGTTTGTGCCAGGAGACAGCGAGAGAAAGCTTGCGAAGGCCAGTTCGGTTCCGGCCGATGCGCTTATTCTTGACCTGGAGGATTCGGTCAGCGCATTCAACGCGCAGGCCGCGCGCGCGCTGACCCGGGAGTATCTGGACCAGCACAAGCCAGCGAGCCGTTCGCAGCAGATATGGGTGCGCTGCAAGCCCATTCAGGATCCCGCGGCGCTGGCCGACATCGCTGCGATCGTGGCCGGCAACCCGGATGGCATTCTTGTGCCCAAGGTCCGTTCAGGCGATGACCTGTTGGCGCTCGACCATTATCTGAGCGCATTGGAGGCGCAAGCGGGAATCGAGGGTGGAACGGTCCAGGTCCTGCCCACGCTGACAGAAACGGCGCAGTCCATTTTGCAGGCCCATACCTTTGCGGCGGTGACGCCGAGGCTGGTGGGATTTTCGTGGGGGCCCATCGATTTGATGGCCGCCTTGGGCGCAAGCACCAACCGGGGCCCCGACGGCGCCTTCGAGACCCTGTATGCCTATGCTCGCGGTGTCTGCCTGCTGGCCGCTGGCGCTTCCGAGGTCAGTCCGATCGATACGATCTGCGCCGATTATCGCGATGACCGCGCCTTGAAGGATGAATGCGTTTTTGCCCGCCAGGCCGGCTTTACTGGAAAACTGGCCATACACCCCGACCAAGTGAATGTCATCAATGAGCTGTTCAGTCCCACACCCGCAGAAATCGCACACGCGCAACGCGTCCTGAGCAGCTTCGAGGATGGTGCCAGAGGGGTAGTTGGATTGGACGGGAAGATGCTCGATATGCCGCACTTGCGACAGGCGCAGACGATACTTCGTCGCGCGAACTCTCTTGCCAAGCAGGGCTGACCATGTCTGTCGATGTCGAAACCGCGGATGGGATCTGCACCATTACCATTAATCGCCCGGAGAAACACAACGCGATGGATGGTGCGCACTATGCGGCGCTGTCGCGGGCCTGGGCGCAAGTCCGGGACGACCCCGGTATCCGGGTGGCCATTATCACGGGCGCAGGCGAGAAAACGTTCTCCGCTGGCGCCGACCTGAAAGACATGGAGTCTGTCTTCGATGGCATGGGCGACATGTTCCTGACCCAGAAAGACCAAATCCTGAATCGGGGGCTCGAGGTCTGGAAGCCTGTCATTGCCGCGGTCAACGGCAACTGCTTTGCCGGCGGCATCACCCTCTTGTTCGCGACCGATATCCGGGTCACGGTCGATACCGCCACCTTCGGTATTACCGAGGTCAAACGCGGGTTGCTTGCCGCCAACGGGGGCACGCAGCGGCCGCTACGGCAATTGCCCTACGCGATCGCCATGGAAATGCTGCTGACAGGCGATCCGATTTCCGCCCAGGATGCGCACAAATGGGGTCTGGTCAATGCGGTTGTGCCCAGAGACCGATTGATGACGAAGGCCCGCGAGTACGCACAACGCATCATCCGCAATGGACCGCTGGCAGTACAAGCGACCAAAGAGCTTGCGGTCAGGAGCCAGGACGTCGATATGGCGACGGGCCTGCGAATGGAACAAGTGATGATCCGACATTTGCTGGCTACAGAAGATGTCAAAGAAGGCAGGGCAGCCTTCGCCCAGAAGCGCGACCCGGTCTTCAAGGGGGCCTAGCCATGATTTGCGTTGGCGGCGTATCGATCGGAAT
>DASPIV010000782.1:0-7855 GCA_035628955.1 Bordetella sp. | reverse complement strand
TATGTCGCACATGCAGGCCAGGTCGTTGCCCGCGCCGTGCGCGGGGCCGTTGACCGCGGCAATGGTGGGAACCTCCAGTTCGTACAACGCCAGCGGTACCCGCTGGATGCCGTTGCGGTAAGCATGGCGGCTGTGCGGCGGGTCGCCCAGGCCGGCTCCCATCTGGTCGCGCAAGGTCTTCAGGTTGCCGCCCGACGAGAACACCTCACCCGCGCCGGTAAGTATCACGGCCCGCACGGACAGATCGGCATTGATCCAGGCGCACGCCTGAACCAGCGCATCTACGGCGTCGGGGTCGGACAAAGCATTGCGCGTGGCCGGGCGATTCATGACCAGGGTCACCACCGCGCCATCGCGTTCGATGTCGAGAAAGGGCGTCATACGATCTTCAAGTGATGGAATCCGGGGCGGGCGCGCGGGTGATGTTCCGGCGCAGCAGGCTGGCGATATCGTCGTCGCCGTAGCCCGCTTCCCGCAGTATTTCGATGCTGTGTTCGCCCAGGCGCGGGGCCGGACGATGCTCCGTGGGCGGCGTGCCGCTCCACTGCGAGGCGACCGCCATCGTGCGCAAGCGGCCTTCGCTGGGGTGGTCGACCGGCTGGAAGAATCCAATCGCCTCGAGTTGGGGGTCGTGCAGCAAGTCATTGATGCTTTGCATGGGCATCGCGGGAATATCGGCGGCCTCGAGCGCTTGCAGCCATTGGGCCGAGGTCCGGGTGGCCAGGATTTCCGCCACCAGGCGATAGATGTCGTGGATATGGCGCGTACGCGTGCCGATATCGCGAAAACGCGGGTCGTCCCGATACACTTCCGGCCTGCCGATCAACGCGAAGAAGCTGGCCCACTGCTTATCGGAATAGATCAGCACACAGATGTGACCATCCTGGGTGGCGTAGGGGCGGCGGTCGGCATTGAGAATGCGCGGATACCCGGGCGGCCCCAGCGGCGGGTCGAACGTGCAGCCTCCCAGGTGGTCGCCCAGTATCAATTGCGCCATGGTTTCGAACATGGGCACGTCGATGGCCTGGCCCCGCCCGGTGCGCTCGCGGTGGTACAGCCCGGCCGTGATCGCCTGGGCCGCGCTGATGCCGACGATGCGGTCCGCGATGGCACTGGGCGCATAGCGGGGTACTTCGCTGCCGGCTTGCCGGGACAGGAACGGGATGCCCACGGCGCCCTGGATCAGGTCGTCGTAAGCCGCCTTGGCCGCGTAGGGGCCGCGCTGGTCGAAGCCATATACGCCGACGTAGAGAATGTCCGGATTGGCCGCCGCGACGTCTTCGTAGGCCAGGCCCAGGCGCGCCATGGCCTGGGGCCGCACGTTATAGACCAGCACGTCGGCGGTGGCCGCCAGGGCCAGCAGCGCCTGCCTGCCCTCGGACTGCTTCAGGTCCAGGACGATGCTGCGCTTGCTGCGATTGGCATGCAGGAAGATCCCGCCCATGTCGGCATGCCGGCAGGGCCCTATGCCGCGGACATTGTCGCCGCCCGGCGGCTCGACCTTGACGACGTCGGCGCCCAGGTCTCCCAGGATCTGGGTGGCGTATGGCCCCATCAGTACGGTGGTGACGTCGATGATGCGCACGCCCGCCAAGGGGCCGCTCATGCCGGGCTCTCCGTGCATGGGAAGCGGCGGCGGTACGCCGGGCCACAAACGGCAATAGGGGCAGGGGACATCCGGCTATCCTTCAGAAGCTCGATGTCCGCCATGCTAGGCAGCGGGGGTGGCTGCGTAAAATACTATATTTGGGTCATCCGATACACGCGGTGTATTGGATCCGGCCAGTGCCGGCCTAGCCTTTTACCCGCACGATTTTCTGCACTTGCTGCACGTGCCGAATGGCGCGGATGACTTGCGCCAGGTGCTTGCGGCTGTCGACCTGGATGGTCAGGTGCAGCGATACGGTCGAGACGGCGTCATCGTGCATGGTGATCTGCACGATGTTGGCATCGGCCGCCGTCACTTCGGCGGCCAGCCGGCCCAGCACGCCACGCTCATTGCGCGTGATGACATCGAGCCGTGTCGACAGGTGCTTGGCGGTTTGCGTGTCCCAGGCCACATTGACCCAGCGTTCGGGCTCGCGCGCGCGCTGCCGCGCGGCGATGGGGCAGTCGGTGGTGTGTACCACCAGCCCCTGGCCCAGCCGCAGGCCGGCCACGATGGGGTCGCCCGGTAAGGGGCCGCAGCACGGGGCCAGTTGCACTGCCTGGCCCTCGTTGCCCTGGATCAGGATGGGCGCACTGCGTGCCGAAGTGATTTCGTCCACGGCGGCGGCCGTGGTGGCCACCAACTGGTGTTCGGGGGCGAAGCGCCGCGCCACCACGGCGGCCAGCCGCTTGCCCAGGCCGATGTCGGCCAGGATCTCGTCGCGCGAGCTGGCGCCCGTACTGCGCGCCAGCTTCTGCCAGGCGGGGTCGTCGGACGCGGGCAGGTCCAGGTGCAATTCCTGCAGGGCCTGTTCCAGTAGGCGTTCGCCGAAAGCCACGGACTCTTCGTACCTGACGGTACGAAGATAATGGCGGATTTCCGAGCGTGCGCGTCCGGTGCGCACGTAGTTCAGCCATTGCGCATTGGGGCGCGAGGCGGGCGAGGTAATGATCTCGACGGTATCGCCGCTGCTCAGTTCGGTGCGTAGCGGCACGAATTCGTTGTTGACCTTGGCGGCCACCGCCTGGTTGCCGATGTCGGTATGGATGGCATAGGCAAAATCCACCGGCGTGGCGCCGCGCGGCAGCGAGATGATCTTGCCGCGGGGAGTGAATACATAGACCGCATCGGGAAAGAGATCGACCTTGACGTGTTCCAGGAATTCACCCGAATCGCCGGTCTGGCTTTGAATGTCGAGCAGCGACTGCAGCCATTGGTGGGTACGCTTCTGCAGATCGTTCAGCGAGACATCCACACTCTTGTACAACCAGTGCGACGCGACGCCTTCCTCGGCGATGTGATGCATGTCGCGCGTGCGGAACTGGAATTCCACGGGCGTGCCGTACGGGCCCACCAAGGTAGTGTGCAGCGACTGGTAGCCGTTGACTTTGGGGATGGCGATATAGTCTTTGAACTTGCCCGGCACCGGCCGGTACAACTGATGCAGCGTGCCCAGCGCCAGGTAGCACTCGGGCAGCGTGTGCACAATGACGCGAAAGCCGTAGATATCGAGCACTTCCGAGAAAGACTTTTTCTGTTCGGCCATCTTGGTGTAGATGCCGAACAGGGTTTTCTCGCGGCCCGAGACCTCGGCTTCGATGCCGGCGGCGGGCAGGGCGGCGCGCACCGCGTCGCCGATCTTGCTGATGACTTCGCGGCGATTGCCGCGCGCGGCCAGCACGGCCTTGTACAGCACTTCGTAGCGGTTGGGATGCATGGCCGCGAAGCACAGGTCTTGCAGTTCGCGGAACAGCAGGTTCAGGCCCAGCCGATGCGCGATAGGCGCGTAGATGTCGAGTGTTTCGCGCGCGATGCGGCGGCGCTTGTCGGGGTTGACCGCGTCCAGCGTGCGCATGTTGTGCAGGCGATCGGCCAGCTTGATCAGAATGACGCGCACATCGCGCGCCATCGCCAGCAGCATCTTGCGGAAACTCTCGGCCTGCTGCTCGGCCTTGGTGGCGAAGTCCAGGCGATCGAGCTTGGACAGGCCGTCGACCAGTTCGGCGACCTCGGTGCCGAACTTTTCCGCCAGCTCGTGCTTGGCGATGCCCTGATCTTCGATGACGTCGTGCAGCAGCGCGGCCGACAACGCGTTCGCATCGAGCTTCCAGGCCGCGCAGATCTCGGTAACGGCGATGGGATGCGAGATATAGGGCGATCCGCTGGCGCGGAACTGCCCCAGGTGGGCCTGGTCGGCGAAGCGGTACGCTTCGCGCACGCGCTCGATGTCTTTCTTGTCTAGGTAGGTACCGAGGATCTCGGTCAGGGGCGCCAGCGATGCCACCGGCGAGGCGGACTTGCCGGCTTCGTCAGCGTCGCCCGAGGGGGCGGACAATTGGGTCGCGGCGCCTTTCTTGCCGGGGCGGCGCCCCAGCCGGGAGCCCGCGCGCAAGGCGGCGAGCAAGCCCGTGGAAGCATACTTCAGCCGGGGAAAAGCCATGTTGCCGCCCCCAGGCCCGGATCAGGTCGGGACTTTGCGCAGCATTTCCACGCCGGTATGGCCGCCAGCGATTTCACGCAGGGCGGTAACCGTGGGCTTGTCTTTGCTGTCGATGCGCGGCGCATGGCCCTGGGCCAGTTCGCGGGCGCGGTAGGTAGCCGTCAGCGTGAGCTTGAAGCGGTTGGGAATTCGGTTCAGACAGTCTTCGACGGTAATACGAGCCATGGATTACACCTGGAACGGGCTGTGAAAGAGAGGGGGCGCTTCAGTGGGCCGCCGGAATGCCCAACTGGGCAAACAGCGGCGCGTGACGGATGGCCTGGGACGAAAAGCGTAGCCGGGCGGCGCTGATGATCTGCGCAAGTTCCGCCAAAGCTACGCTAAATTCTTGATTAATAATAACATATTCGCATTCCGGCGCATGTGCGATTTCGCCGCCGGCCGCCAGCAGGCGGCGTGCGATCACCGGTGGCGCATCCTGGCCCCGCGCCTTCAGGCGATGTTCGAGTTCTTCGATGGAGGGCGGCAGGATGAAGATGCCGATGGCATCCGGATAGCGTTGCCGAACCTGGCGAGCGCCCTGCCAATCGATTTCCAGCAGCACGTCGTGGCCATCGCGGGTGGCCTGGTCGATACGATCGCGCGGCGTGCCATAGAAATTGCCGTGCACTTCGGCCCATTCGAGCAGGGCCTGGTCCCGGCGCAGCTTGTCGAATTGCTCGATGCTGATGTAGCGGTATTCGCGTCCGTCGACCTCGCCCTTGCGCGGCGGGCGGGTGGTGCATGATACGGACAGCACGAGCGACGTGTCGCGGTCGAGCAGGGCCCTGACCAGGCTGGACTTGCCGGCGCCGCTGGGTGCGACGACCATGAAAACATTGCCGGGACGTTCGGACATGGGTCGGACAGACAAACTGGGGTGAGACGCGAAGAATAGCAAATCGGCCGCCGCCATGGGGCGGCGGGCCGCATGCGAACCGATTTCAATGGCCGGCGCGCAGCTTGCCACCCGCGGCCGGCGCATTGCTGCCCAGCAGGTGCCCCTGGACCTGCAGCCCGTACAGAGAATCGTCGGTGTCGTGATACTTGGCGCGGGTCTCGGCCACCGAGCCGGCGTAGCGTGGGTCTTGCGGCCGTTCATGCGCATTCATGAAGTAGGCCACGTCCCAGGCCTCTTGTTCGCTGAGCAGGCCCGCCTGGCCCAGCGGCATGTTGGCGTGGATGAAGGCCGCCGCGTTGCTCAATTGATGCATGCCGGCGCCCCAGTTGTACGAAGCGTCGCCCCACAGGGCGGGAAATACCCAGTGCCTGCCTTGCTTCTGCCCCTGTCCATCGGCACCGTGGCAAACGGCGCAATACTGCCCGTAGGCTTGCTGGCCACGCAGGTAGTCGGGCGGGGCCGCGGGGGCCGGCAGCTTGCGATAACCCTGTCCCTGCAGCTTGACGCCGGTGGGCGCCTTGCTGGCCAGCCAGAACATATACGTTTCCAGCGCCACGATGACCGGGTCGTCGGCGGCGGGAGGCTTGCCATTCATGCTGTAGCGGAAGCAGCCTTGCAGGCGTTCGGCCAGCGTATTCACGTGCCCGTTCTTGGCCCGGTAGGCGGGATACAGCACATAGGCGGCCCACAGCGGTGCGGAATCGGCCCGCCGGCCGGCATCCAGGTGGCAACTGGCGCAGTTCAGGTCATTGCCGACGAACTGCCCGGCATGGGCCGGCGTATTGATGAACAGTTGCTCGCCCTGGCGTACCACCTTGCCAAACGGGGTGTCGGGGATACTGCCGGCAGCCGGCGGGGTGAACGTCGGCGCCGTGTCGGCGGCGCCGGCCAGCGGGGCGGCGCCCAGCATGGCGGCGGTGCACAAGAGCGCTGCCGTGGCGCGCCACCCGGCATGGTTGGCAGTGATCATGGCCGGCCTCCGTCAACGGTGCCGGGCAGGATGGCCGCGGCCTTGGGCAGGCCCGCGTAATAGGTGGCGACCGCAACGATTTCCGGTTCGGACAGGCGAGTGGCAACCGCGGGCATCAGGGCCAGCGGACCGGGGGGCCGGTGGCCCTGCCGCCAGGCGCGCAACTGTGCCGCCAAGTAAGTGGCCGACTGTCCAGCCAGGGCCGGAAAGGCGCTGCCGACGCCGATGCCGCCGGGGCCATGGCACTGATTGCAGGCCGGCACATTCTTGTCCCATGCGCCCCGTATGGCCAGCCAGGCGCCGGTGTCCGAGGGAGCCACCGCCCTATCGCGGGTGGCCGCCAAGACATCGGCGTCGAAGGGGGGCGGCAATCGGGCGTAGTAGTCGGCCAGGGCGGCACGCTGGGATGCGGTCAGTGCGCGGGCCACTGGCGCCATCACGGGATTGGGGCGGGAGCCATTGGCCAGGGCGTCGAGTTGTTCATTCAGGTAGTCGCGGCCCAGCCCGGCAAGGTAGGGGAAACCGGCAGCCGGATTGCCTTCGCCCCGCGCGCCATGGCAACTGGCACAGGCGGCCGCGCCATTGGCACCGTTGGCGGCGATACTGGCCGCACCCACGGATTGTGCGTGGGCCGGCGTACCGGCCAGCGACAGGGCGATGACCAGCGTGGCCGACAATGAGGCGCCCAGCGGCGCGGCAAAGGGGGAAACGGATGGGAGCAGGGGCATCGGAAATTACGCAGCGGTACAGTCAGCCTGAAGGCGTAGGAAAAGGGTGTAGAAGAGTCTTAATTTCTTTAAGAAATAAGTAAAGATCAAATTATTATATATTTCCGGCGCCCGCCTGCGCCATATCGTCACCGCCGCTTGCAATCCCAAAGCCACTATTGCGTTAGGATTTCGCGGTTCAGTCATAGGGAGAACCTGATGCATTCGAATGACCTACCCGGGGCCCAAGTCGCACTCGTTACGGGGGCCGGCACCGGTATCGGCCGCGCGGTGGCGCTGGAGTTCCTGGCCCAGGGATACCGCGTCGTGCTGGCGGGACGGCGCCGCGACATGCTGGAGCAGACCCGCACCGCAGCGGGCGAAGACGGCGTGCGGGCCCTGGTCGTACCCACCGATGTCTGCGACGAGGCGGCGGTGCGCCAGCTGTTCGATGAAACCCAGCGCGCCTATGGACGCCTGGACGTATTGTTCAACAATGCCGGCCGCAATGCGCCGGCAGTGCCTATCGAAGACCTGCCGGTCGAAACCTGGCGCGAAGTGGTCGATGTCAACCTGACCGGCATGTTCCTGTGCGCGCAGGCCGCCATCCGGCTGATGAAGGGGCAGCAGCCGGGCGGTGGCCGCATCATCAACAACGGCTCGATCTCGGCGCACGCGCCGCGTCCGCTATCGATTGCCTATACGGCCACCAAGCATGCCATCACGGGGCTCACCAAGTCGATCTCGCTGGACTGCCGCAGCTATGGCATTGCCTGCGGCCAGATCGATATCGGCAACGCCACCACCGACATGACCCAGCGCATGGCCGCGGGCATTTTGCAGGCCGACGGCAACAAGCGTGTCGAGCCGCGCATGGATGTTGCTCATGTGGCGCATGCGGTGGTGGCCATGGCCAAATTGCCGCTGGATGCCAATGTGCAGTTCATGACCATCATGGCCACCAACATGCCGTTCGTGGGGCGCGGCTGAGCCGGCAGGATAGGCAGGCGGCAAGACGGCAAAAAAGCGCCCGCGGGCGCTTTTTTTGGCTGGGCGAGTGCGCTGCTAGCGCGTGACGGTGGCCACCAGATGGCCTTGCGGCGCCGTGGCCGGCGTGTTGTCCAGGTATCGGCGCGCCGCCACGTAGTGG
>DASPIV010000781.1:0-5710 GCA_035628955.1 Bordetella sp. | reverse complement strand
GGGTCGGGACATGGACGGCGGGTGGCATGGCAAGCCCCAATCCTAAACGCACCCGCCCCCGGGCTGTGTGACCGTTCTTGTCCGCAAGAGATCAGCTTTTACGACCGGCATGCGCCGCGCGGGCACGCGGTCGAGCATCTGCCGCCGCCTGGGGCCTGCCGGGCTGGCGCTTATTGCAGGCCAAAAAACTCCATCGTATTGCGCCACAAGATCTTCTGCACCGAAGCGGGCGGCAGGTCGGCGTTGGCCACCAACTGGCCCACCTCCTGTTCGCCCAGCGGGTAGGGGTAGTCCGACCCTAGCAACACATGGTCCACGCCCATCACGTCGATCAGCAGGCGCAGCGAACGCGGATCGAATACCGCGCTGTCGACATAAAAGCGATCGGTATAAGAAGACGGCGGCTTCGGACAATTCTGGCGGACGATGTCGCGGTGCCGCCAGGCATTGTCGACCCGGCCCAGCAAGAACGCGAAACTGCCGCCGCCATGGGCGAAGCACAGCTTCAGGCTGCGCGGAATGCGCTCGAACGCACCCGACAGTATCAGCGACAGGATACCCAGCTGGGTTTCTGCCGGCATGGCTACCAACCAGGGCAGCATCCATTGCTTCATGCGGCCGTCGGTCATCATGTCCCAGGGATGCACCAGCACGGGTATCTGCTCGTTGGCGCAATGCACCAGGAACTGTACCAGTGCCTCGTCATCCAGGTCACGCCCGCCCACGTGGTTGCCGATCTGCACGCCCAGGTGCCCGGCCGCACGCGCGCGCGAGGCTTCGCGGCAGGCCAGGTCCAGGTTTTGCAGCGGCACCTGCGCCAAAGCCTTCAAGCGATGCGGCGCGTGGGCGCAATGTTCCAGCGCCAGATCATTCATGCGCGCCGCCCACTGCGCCGCGGCCTGGGCAGGGTAGCTGTAGCCGAACATCACAGGCGTGGCGCACAGCACCTGTATATCCACCCCGTGCCTGTCCATTTGCGCCAGGCGCAAGGCCGGATCCCACAGCGTGGCATCCACCGGGCGGAACGGGCGCTCGCCGGCCATGATCTGCCCGGTGGCGCCATCGTGGTCCAGGCGCAGCCAGGGCGCTTGCTCGGGGTCCAGCGCCGCCGCTTCCGCTCGTGTAATGGGCGGAAAGAAGTGCGCGTGCATGTCGATTTTTCGGATCATGGGGTGGGCCGGGCCTTGCCAGGATGCAGTTCCCCGCAATGCGGGCAAGTGCGTTTGGTTTCGTCGGTGTAGAAAGACTCGAACAGAGGCGGCAGATCGGTCACGATACTTTTCAGCTGCACTTCCACCCGATGCACCAGGCCGCCGCAGTGCAGGCAATACCACTCGAATCCGTCGCGCAATCCGGCCGGCCGCTGCCGTTCGATCACCAGGCAGGCACTGCCGGCCTCGGGGCGCTGCGGTGAATGCCGCACATGCGGCGGCAACAAGAAGATGTCGCCTTCTTTCAGGTCGACCCGTTCTTCCCGGCCGTCGATCCACAGGCTGAGCCAGGCATTGCCGCGTAGCTGATAGAAGAATTCTTCCAGCGGATCGTCGTGGTAGTCGGTGCGATGATTCGGTCCGCCCACGACAGTGACGATGAAGTCGCTGTCTTGCCAGACCTGCTGGTTACCCACCGGCGGCTTGAGCAAGTGGGCGTGGTCATCGATCCAGCGTCGGAAATTCAGCGGTGTACCGTAGGCAAGCATCGGCATCTCCGGTGGGGCCGCGGCGGCAATGCCGCGGCATGCGTTAGGCGGGGGCCCGCTTGTAGGCCACGGCTTTGATCTCGATCAGCAGGTGAGGGTGGGGCAATTGATGCACCGCCACTGTGGTGCGGGCGGGGCCGTTGGCGTCGAAGTATTCGCCGTATACCTCGTTGTATCCGCCAAAGTCATTCATGTTGACCAGGAAAGTGCTTATCTCGACCACATCGGCCAGCGTCGCCCCCGTGCTGGCCAGGATGTCGGCAATATTCTCGATGACGGCGCGGGTCTGCACGCGGATATCGAGCCGCGTGGTGCCCATGGCATCGACCTCGGCGCCCGCGATCCGGTTGTCGGGCAGGCGTGCGCTGGTACCCGATACGAACAGCAGTTCGCCGGCGCGCTTGATGTGCGGAAACTTGCCGCGCGGTACAGCCTTGCCACCGACAACGGTAGCGCTAGTGGCGCTGGTGGGTTCGCGGCTCATGACAGGTTCCTTGTAGGCAATGCATGCCGGCACGGCCCTGGCCCGGAACCGGGCTCAGGCGTCCGCGCCGGAGGATTGGGTGGACGAAAACAGTTCAGGCGGCAGGTGCGCCACCCCTTCGTAAGTCAGGCGGATATGGCTGGCCAGCAGCGCGCAGGCGGTTTGCGCGTCGCGCGCCAGCGTGGCGTCCAGGATGCCCTGGTGTTCATCGTGCAGGTCGCGCGCAATGGGCCGGCGCGTGATGGTCAGGCGCCGGTAGCGTTCGGCCTGCTGGTACAGAATGCCCAGGAAATGATGCATCCAGCGCGACGGGCAGGCGCTGATCAGTTCGCGGTGGAATTCGCGGTTGCGGCGTTCCCATTCTTCGAACTGGGTCGCCGGGTCGCTGGCCAGGCGCTGCTCGGCCTTGCTGAGCCGGTGGAACGCCGCGATGACCGCGCTTTCCCACTCGTCGTCGCCGAACTCGATGGACTGGCGCAGCGCTTCGGCTTCGAGCAGCACACGGTTTTCGGTGATGTCGTGGAAATCGTGCAGCGAAATCGGCGTGACATGAAAACCGCGCTGGCCTTGCGAGGTGACCAGCGCGTCGGACACCAGCAGGGCAAGCGCTTCGCGCAAGGTGCCGGCACCTACGCCATAGTCGTCTTTCAGGTGCTCGACCCGCAGGCGCGACCCGGGCGGATGCTTGCCTTCGATGATGTCGCGCCGCAGGCTGACATAGGCCGACCCCACCAGCGTGTTGGGCGCGGCGGCATGGGCAAGCGAAGGAAGGGAAACCGGGTCTGGCATACGGCGTAATGTATCACCGTTCCAAAAAAATCTCGATAAAATTTGTTGACTCCGAGATTTTTGCTGCTTATCGTAGAAAAAAGCGCCGCCACTCTTATTCCCCAGACGGCAGGCGCACCAGGAGACGAGCAGTGATACGGCTACACGACATCCGGTATGTCCGCCTGGGCACCCGTGACCTGGCATCCGCGGTCAGCTACGCTACCGACGTGCTCGGGCTGGAAATTGCCCGCAAGGAGGGCAAGGCGGTGTACTTCCGCTCTGATGCCCGCGATCACACCCTGTGCTACTTCGAGGGCGATCCGCGCGACCATACGGCCGCCTTCGAGGTCGATTCGGCCGACGAACTGGAACGCGCCGGCGCGGTACTCGAGCGCAGCGGTTACCAGGCCGCGCGAGGTACCCGGCAAGACGCCGAACTGCGCCACGTGCAAGACCTGCTGCAGTTCACCGACCCTTCGGGCAACCGTATCGAACTGGTTTATGCGCCGCATCACAGCGGTCGGCGCTACTTCCCCGCGCGCGATGCCGGCATCACGGGTTTCAGCCATATCGGCCTGCGCACGCTGGACGCCCGGCGCGACGAAGCCTTCTGGACAGGCCTGCTGTCGGCCCGCGTCAGCGATCGCATCGGCGATGCTCCCTTGCTGCGCATCGATGAAGTGCATCACAAGATCGCCCTGTTTCCGTCGGCCCATCCGGGCGTGCAGCACATCAACCACCAGGTCGAGAGCATCGATGACATCATGCGCGCCTGGTACATGCTGCAAGAACGCAAGGTGCCCATCAAGTTCGGTCCCGGCCGCCACCCCACCTCGGGCGCCATGTTCCTGTACTTCGAAGGGCCCGATGGCATGATCTACGAATATTCCAGCGGCGTGCGCCTGATCACGGCCGAAGACGAAAAAACCTACCGCCCGCGCCAGTTCCCCGCCGTGCCTTCGTCGTTCTGCATGTGGGGCGCGCGGCCCGATATCCCCGAGTTCAAGTCATGAGCAGTCCGGTCAATACTCCCGCGGTAGCCGACCAGGCACGCGTGCGCGTGGCGGCGCGCGCGCTGGCCCGCGCTCAGCTTGCGCATGCCTACGGCCATTGCAGCCTGCGCCTGGACGCCGGGCATTTTCTGGTGTGCGCCGCGCGGCCCATGGGCCTGATCGCGCCCGGCGAGCCCGGCATCGTGGTACCGGTGCAGGGCGAACTGCCGGCCGGCGTACTGGGCGAAGTACGCATCCACCAGCAGATCTACCGAGCCCGGCCCGATGTGGGCGGCGTGGCGCGCACCATGCCGCCCACCGTCATGTCGTTGTCGGCCGCGCGCGTCACGCCCGTGCCGCGCCACGGCATGGGTTCGTACTTCTGGCCCGCGGTGCCGCTTTGGGATGATCCGCTGCTGGTGCGCAGCGATGCCCAGGCGCACGGCGTGGCCCAGGCGCTGGGCGGCGCTTGCGCCGTGGTCATGCGCGGCAACGGCGCCGTGGTGGCCGCCCCCACGCTGATGCAGGCCGTGGTGCTGACCTGGTACCTGGAAGATGCCGCCCGCATCGAATGGCAATTGCGCGCCGCCGGGCTGGCCGACGGCGGCCCTTTGTTCGACGAGGCGCAGGCGCGCGAGCGGGCGGTGGGCACTGGCCGCATCTACGAGCGCATGTGGGAATACCTGGCCGATGGCGATCCGGAATATGCCGACGCCGGCGGCTGCGACTGAGGACGATATGACCGAGTTCCGCAACTTCATCAATGGCCAGTGGGTCGCCACGGGCACGACTTTCGACAACCGCGATCCGGTGGACAACCGCCTGATCGGACCCGTGCACGAGGCCGGCGCCGCCGAAGTCGACGCCGCCGTGGGCGCTGCGCGCGCCGCTCTGTCAGGCCCGTGGGCCGGCTTGAAAGTACAGCAGCGCGCCGACCTGATGCACGCCGTGGCCGACGGCATTACCCGCCGCTTCGATGACTTCGTCGATGCCGAGATCGCCGACACGGGCAAGCCCTATGGCCTGGCCAGCCATCTGGATATTCCGCGCGGGGCGGCCAACTTCAAGATCTTCGCCGACCTGATCCGCAACGTACCCAACGAAAGCTTCGAGCAGGACACGCCCGACAACGGCCATGCCCTGAACTACGCGGTGCGCGTGCCGCGCGGGGTCATCGGCGTGATCTGCCCCTGGAACCTGCCGCTGCTGCTGATGACCTGGAAGGTCGGCCCGGCCCTGGCCTGCGGCAACACCGTGGTGGTCAAGCCATCGGAAGACACGCCGGGCACCGCCACGCTGCTGGGCGAAGTCATGAACGAAGCCGGTGTGCCGGCTGGCGTGTACAACGTCGTCCATGGCTTTGGGCCGGACTCGGCCGGCGAACTGCTGACGCGCCATCCGGAAGTGGACGGCATCACCTTTACGGGCGAGACCCGCACCGGCGAGGCCATCATGCAGGCCGCCGCCCGGGGTGTGCGCCCGGTGTCGTTCGAGCTGGGCGGCAAGAACCCGGGCATCGTCTTCGCCGATGCCGATTTCGACAAGGCGGTGGCCGGCATTGCCCGTGCCGCGTTCGACAACACCGGCCAGGTGTGCCTGGGCACCGAGCGTGTCTACGTGCAGCGCCCCATTTTTGAAAAATTCACCGCCGCGCTGGGCGAGCGCGCACGCGCCTACCGCCTGGGGCGGCCGCGCGACGCCGGAGTCGACATGGGGCCGCTGATCTCGCTGCGGCACCGCGATAAGGTCCTGCGCTACTACCGG
>DASPIV010000780.1:0-4747 GCA_035628955.1 Bordetella sp. | reverse complement strand
GAAAGACGGCATTCCGTTCCACCCGTTCTATACCGTGCACGACATCATGGGTGTGGCGGGCTTCCTGATCATTTTCGCGGCCATCGTGTTCTTCAGCCCCGAAATGGGCGGCTACTTCCTGGAATACAACAACTTCATTCCAGCCAACCCGCTCCAGACGCCGCCGCACATCGCACCGGTCTGGTACTTCACGCCGTTCTATTCCATGCTGCGTGCCACCACCGACGAGTTCACCTGGGTGCTGGCCGGGGCCGCCGTACTGGGCGCCATCGCGCTGCTGGTCAAGAGCAACCTGAAGGGCTTCCTGCGCATTGCCGTGCCGGGTGTGCTGATCCTGGTCGCCGTGCTGCTGCGCGTCATCGACGCCAAGTTCTGGGGCGTGGTGGCCATGGGCGGTGCGGTCGTCATCCTGTTCTTCTTGCCGTGGCTCGACCACTCGCCCGTCAAGTCGATCCGCTATCGTCCCACATGGCACAAGTGGTTCTACGGCATCTTCATCGTCAACTTCCTGGTGCTGGGTTTCCTGGGCACGCAGCCGCCTAGCGACGCGTACAACCTTACGTCGCAGATCGGCACGTTGATCTATCTGGGCTTCTTCTTCCTGATGCCCGTCTGGAGCCGCCTGGGTACGTTCAAGCCGGTCCCCGACCGCGTGACGTTCCATGCCCACTGAGCCACGAACCCATAACGGAATGACCATGATTAAGAAGCTGATTGGTGCCGTCGCGTTTATGCTCGCGTGTACGGCCACGTACGCCGCTGAAGGCGGCTTCCCGCTCGATCGCGCACCCAACCGCATCAACGACGTCGCAGCGCTGCAAAACGGCGCCAAACTGTTCGTCAACTACTGCCTGAACTGTCATAGCGCGTCCGCGATGCGCTACAACAAGCTGCAGGACATCGGCCTGACCGACGACCAGATCAAGGAAAACCTGCTGTTCACGGGCGAAAAAGTGGGCGACCTGATGCACATCGCCATGCGGCCGCAAGATGCCAAGCGCTGGTTCGGCACCGTCCCGCCCGATCTGTCCGTCATCGCGCGCGCCAAGTCGGTCAACGCCGGCCCCTCGGGCTCCGACTATATCTATACCTACCTGCGTACGTTCTACCGCGACACCGCGCGTGCCACCGGCTGGAACAACCTGGTGTTCCCCAACGTGGGCATGCCGCACGTGCTGTGGGAACTGCAAGGCCCGCGCGAGCTCACCACGGTGGCCATGCGCGAAGTCGAAGGCAAGGATGGCGCCCACGGCTGGCAACGCGTCACCACCACGTTCGACGCGCAGGGCTATGCCGACGTCAAGACCGAACCGGTCGCCGATTTCCATGGCCACGCTTCGGTCGAGGCCCGGTTCAAGGCACTGGACCCGGCCAAGTCGGCGGCCTACGATAACGACGTGGCCGACCTGACCGCCTTCCTGACCTGGATGGCCGAACCCAATCAATTGTTCCGCAAGCAACTGGGTGTGTGGGTGCTGCTGTTCCTGGGCCTGTTCCTGGTCGTGGCCTGGCGCCTGAACGCCTCTTACTGGAAACACGTGCGCTGATTTTTCGCCCGCCAAGTTGCCGGCCCTGCATCACCCGGCCGGCAACCCAATCCCGATAGGGCGGCACGCCTGTCCCACCCTGGCAATCGGGGCCAGCGTTTGCTAGATTAGCAGCGCTGGCCTTTCGCTTTTCATACAAGGACTTACCGCCATGATGGTGCTCTATTCCGGAACCACCTGCCCTTTTTCGCAACGTTGCCGCTTTGTGCTGTTCGAAAAAGGAATGGATTTCGAGATCCGCGACATCGACCTGTACAACAAGCCCGAAGACATATCGGTGATGAACCCGTACGGTCAGGTTCCCATTCTGGTCGAGCGCGACCTGGTGCTGTACGAATCGAACATCATCAACGAATACATCGACGAGCGCTTTCCGCATCCGCAACTGATGCCGGCCGACCCGGTCATGCGTGCGCGTACCCGCCTGTTCCTGTACAACTTCGAGAAAGAGCTGTTCATCCACGTTTCCACGCTGGAAGACCGCAGCGCCAAACCCGACGAGAAGAAGCTGGCCACTGCGCGCCAGAACATTCGCGATCGGCTGGCCCAGTTGGCTCCTTTGCTGCTCAAGAACAAGTACATGCTGGGCGACGAGTTCTCGATGCTGGACGTAGCCGTGGCCCCGCTGCTGTGGCGCCTGGACCACTACGGCATCGAACTGCCCAAGAATGCCGCGCCGCTGCAAAAGTACGCCGAACGCATCTTCTCGCGTCCCGCCTACATCGAAGCGCTGACGCCGTCCGAAAAAGTGATGCGTCGCTAAGTGCCGAGGGTTGTGCATATGGGTGAAACTTCCACCAAACCGTATCTGCTGCGCGCACTGCACGAATGGTGCACCGATAACGGCTATACGCCGTATATCACCGTGCAGGTCGACGAACACACACGGGTGCCCATCGCCCATGTGCGCGACGGCCAGATCACGCTGAATGTGGGCACACTAGCCACCAACAAGCTGGTGCTGGGCAACGAATTCATCGAATTCCAAGCCCGCTTCAGCGGCGTCACCGAGAACGTCTGGGTGCCCGTGGCCACCGTCAGCGCCATCTACGCACGCGAGACCGGCGCGGGCATGGGTTTCGAAGTCCAGCCCTACGAAGCGTCCGGCCACGACGATGCCACCGAGCCGGCCGTTACCGAAGCCGCCAGCGAAGCCGCGCCCAGTGACGCGCCCCCCGCCCCGGCCGAGGGCGGCGACGATGAACCCAAGCGCCCGCATCTGACCATCGTCAAATAGGCCCTGGGTTTCGGCCCGCTTTTATTTACAATACAGTCCCCTTGCCCGCCACGGCCCACCGTGGCGGCGCATCCGCCGGTGTAGCTCAGTTGGTAGAGCAGCTCACTTGTAATGAGAAGGTCGAGGGTTCGATTCCTTTCACCGGCACCAAATTCCATCCAAGACAAACCGGAAGGCTTTGAAGCCAGCATCGTTCTTAGAGATGCGGGCTTTTTATGTCTTAAGCAATCCAAGACGATGCGTTGCCGTACCCTTATTCCTGGGGGTATCTTTGGGCATCAAACACCTATCCTCAAATCTTGGGATACTTCCCAAAATTCGCCTGCCCGGTATCACCAATAGCCCCTAAGGCGGGTGGGAACGTCATACCACTATCGCATCCCCCGGTCGCATGAGTTTTACCGCTGCCTGGCGGTTTCAGGCGAAGCGACGGGCAGATGCTGCAACACCAAAGCCGCGCGACCATAACACGACCCACTAGGAGGTTCGTATCATGGCTACCATCAATTTTACAGAGGACACCGTCATTGCTCTGCCCACGGCAGCCGCCGAGCCCGTGGCAAATCCGAGATGGCGCGGCCGCTATCCGAAGGGAGTAACGCTGCTGCCCTACTGGGTACTGCGCCGACCTCCTAGCATCGGCCAGATAGTTATCATCACCTCCACGTGCAACCGAGGAATAATGGCTAAGGTCGTATCCATCACAAGGAACGAAGGAAGCGTCTGGTTCACCCTTGAGAGCATGGGACGCCCCTTCGGAGGGTTGGTGTTTACTAAGTCTCAGGAGGCTGCCCCTCCGGACATGCAAGCCGATTTCAGGCGCAAAGACTTTCGTGTGGCTATCACACGATCAGAAACACCGCCTCCACAGTACACAATCCCGAAGTGGCCTGAACGCTGGGAACGGAACCTGCGCCGATTGGACGAAAGCGAAGCGTAGCCAACCCCTTACGCCAGCACCTATTCCATGCTGGCGACCCTTGACCTACTTTTCGATAGCCTGATGAGGAAGCCCAAAATCGGACTGTGCAGAGTTGCACGAGGATCACGCCGCGCGGAGCGAATTTTCGTCTTGGCCTGCTCCCAGCGGATGGCAGCGCGCGGGAGGCAGATGCGCCTACCCACGGTACGATATGTAGCGGTTATCACTAGAGATACGTGTGAAGGGGTGGGGATATGTACAACGATTATTCAACCATTGGCAGCTTCATCGGGCCTTTTGTCGCTTTTTCTTTTCTATGGAGCGTCGCCGCGTGGGGTGCTTGTGCGTGCTTCGCGGCTTATCTGGCTTCACAGAAGGGCCGATGTGGGCTTTGCTGGTTTGTCTGGGGCTTAATCTTTGGGCCGCTTGCTCTTATCACCACTGTAGGGCTCCCTCTTGCTGAACCGGTCCGACCTCTAACAGACGCTCCAGCGTATTCGGGTGCTGACGGAGAGGTGGTAGGTCGGCAGGTGGCGGGAATGGTCAGTAAGCCAGGTGCAGGGATGGCGTTGCTATTGATAGTGATCGTTGTGACTGTCGCGTACTTGGTGGGCCGCTAAGTAGCAATCGCCATTAGCAGCCTTTCGGATGTCAGCAAAGCAATTCCCCCGATGGCATGCACAACCCGGGCCGGCCACAGGCCAGCCCGATGGTGTCTACCGGCCCTACCGAAACGCCGGACGGCGGCCTGCGTCTACTTTTTCTGTTGCAGGCTCTGTTTCAGGCCGGTTTGCTCTGCTGCAATGCGCGAGGCATTGAGCTTGGTCGCGATCACTTCCTTGAACTCGCTGGGTGAATTGCCCGTGGGAATGAAGCCCATGGATTCGAATTTCGCGCCCAGTTCCGGATCTTGCAGCACTTCTTTTACGGCCGCATTGATGTCTGCCTTCAGGTTTTCCGGCATTCCTTTGGGGCCGACCATGCCATAGAAGAAGGTGCTTTCCAGTCCGGGAATGCTTTCCGACAGCGTCTGGACTTCTG
>DASPIV010000779.1:0-10543 GCA_035628955.1 Bordetella sp. | reverse complement strand
CACAACGGCCATTTCGTCATGATCGGCCTGGAAGTCGAAGGCAAGCCGTTGGTGCGCGCCTACAGTATCGCCAGCGCCAACTACGAAGAAAACCTGGAATTCCTCAGCATCAAGGTGCAGAACGGCCCGCTTACCTCGCGTCTGCAGCATCTGAAAGAGGGCGATACCATCCTGGTCAGCCGCAAGCCGGTGGGTACCCTGGTGGTCGACGACCTCAAGCCCGGCAAGCACCTGTTCCTGTTCGGCACCGGCACCGGCCTGGCGCCCTTCATGAGCATCATCAAGGACCCGGACGTCTACGAGCGCTTCGAGAAGGTCGTGCTGGTGCATGGCGTGCGCTGGGTCAGCGAACTGGCCTACGCTGACTTCATCGAAAAAGAACTCCCCAACAACGAGTTCTTCGGCGACGTGGTTCGCAACAAGCTCGTCTATTACCCCACGGTGACGCGCGAACCGTTCCGCAACCAGGGCCGTATCACCCAACTGATCGACAACGGCAAGCTGTGCCAAGACATCGGCCTGCCGCCTATCAACCCCGAAACTGATCGCGCCATGCTTTGCGGTAGCCCGCATATGTTGGCCGACATCAGCGCCATGCTCGACTCGCGCGGTTTCCAGGTCTCGCCGGGCGTAGGCGAACCGGGCGACTACGTAGTCGAACGCGCGTTCGTCGAAAAGTAAGCATTGGCCGCCCCGCAAGGGGCCGGCCGACCCGCCGGCCTCAGGCCTGCGGTTTTTCCAGGATGGCGCCCGCTTGCGGCGCCATCGTGCTTTCATGGTGTGCCCGCTTGCCTATGCCAAAGCGCTGTGCCGCGATGCCCATGGCCACGATCACGCCCGCAAGTGCCGCGGTGTAGATCACTTCTGTACGGTAGGTGCCCTCCGCAATCATGGTGGCCAGCGCCGCGATAATGCACACGATGACGGCATAGGTCAGCCACGGGAAAAGCCACATCTTGAACTTCAGCTCCACGCCCTCGGCCTGCAGCCGGTAGCGCATGCGCAACTGCGAGCACGCGATTGCCAGGTAGACGAACAGGGCGATCGTGCCGGTGGCCTGCATGAGCACGTCGTAAAGGTCCATGGTGGAGCTTGCCATCATCCAGATGGCCGCGAACGCGAACACGCTGGATACCAGCACGCCCACGTACGGAGCGCCCGTGCGGCGGCCCGTGGTTTGCATGATTCGGTGCGCGTCGCCACGCCGCGAGAGCGAATACAACATGCGCGAGGCGGTGTAGAGCGCCGAATTGAAGCAACTGCACACCGAGGTCAGCACCACGAAGTTGACGATGGCCTGGGCGTAGGGAATTCCCAACATGCTCAGGGCCGCGTTGTAGCTGCCGTGCGTGGGCTGCGCCAGCATCGGGTCGTTGTACGGCACCAGGCACACCACGATAAAGATCGAGCCCACGTAGAACAGGAAAATACGCCAGACCACCGACCTGATGGTCTTGATGATTTCCTTGGCGGGATTGGCCGACTCGGCGGCGGCCACGGTGACGATTTCCGCGCCGATGAAAGCGAACATCACACCCAGCAACGCAACCACCACTGACTTGATGCCGTTGGGCATGAACCCCTGCGCCGTCAACTGCGACATGCCCCGCGCCTGGCCCCATGGCCACAAGTGCATGATGGCCAGGCTGCCTATGACCAGGAAGACGACGATGGCGCCGACCTTGACCAGTGCGAACCAGAATTCAAATTCGCCGTAGTTGCGCACGTTCATGAAATTGACGGCTATCAGCGAGACGGTAACGATCAGCGCATAGCCCCAATCGGGCACCAATGGAAACCAGTTGTGCAAGATCTGCCCCGCCACATAGGCTTCCCAGCCCATGAGCAGCGCCCAGAAGTACCAATACAGCCAGCCTATGGTGAAGCCGGCCCAGCGGCCGATGGCGCGGTCGGCATAGGTAGAGAACGAACCCGTATCGGGTTGGGCGACGGCCATTTCGCCCAACATGCGCATCACCAGAATGACGAGCAGGCCGCCGCCTATGTATGCCAGGGTCACCGCGGGCCCGGCCAGCGCAATTTGCTTGCCCGAACCCACGAAGAGTGCGGCGCCTATGACCCCGGCGATGGACATCATGGTCAGGTGGCGGGATTTCAAGCCACCTTTCAGATTCGTGTGCTGCGCGTTCGTCAACTATCTTCTCCTTTCTGCCGGGTAGCGTGGCAGCTGGCTTGGACGCGCGCGGAATGGGTGTCTGCGTCGCATGCCGGGCGTCAGGCTACGCCAGCGCTGCTATGCGATGCTTGACCAAGCGCAACGGCCCGGTGGACGCACTACGCATCCACCGGGCCGCGGGAGAAGCACGGCGCACCTATCGCGCCGCGGCAAGCTTGCTGCTATCCGGCTTAGTCAAGCACCTGGCCACCGTCACCCTGCCTGGCTTTGTTTTTGCCGGCTTTCGCAAATGCCTATTGCTGTTTACACTTCAATAGTCCATTCTGTTTCGTCTGACCTTCCAAGGATACGGCTCATGAGCAAGCAAATCATTCATACCGACGAGGCGCCGGCCGCGGTTGGCCCTTACTCGCAGGCAGTGGCCGCCACTGGTAGCAAGACAGTGTATCTGTCCGGCCAGATCGGCCTGGAACCCGGCACGGGCGACCTGGTGTCCGAGAATTTCGACGCGCAGGTCCGCCAGGCCTTTACCAATATGCAGGCAGTCATCGAAGAGGCGGGCGGCACGCTGAACGATATCGTCAAGCTGACCCTGTTCCTGACCGATCTGAACAAGTTCACGGCCGCCAACGCCATCATGGCCGAGCTGATCCCGCAGCCTTTCCCGGCGCGGTCTACGGTAGGCGTAGCCAGCCTGCCCAAGGGCGCGCAATTCGAAGTCGAGGCCATTCTGGTCCTGTAGCGCCGCGGCTGTTGCACCGGGCCCATAGCGTCATGCCGGCCGCCGCCGCAGCACGCAAATCTTCTGCCGCCGCCCCTCAGGCCGGGCGCACGCTGACGGATGTGCAACGCAAGCTGCACAGCCTGGGCCTGGCCACGGCCGACGACTGTATCCTGCACCTGCCGCTGCGCTATGAAGACGAGACCCGTATCGTTCCCATCGGATCGCTGCGTCCCGGTGCGGCCGCCCAGGTCGAAGGCGAAATCCTGCGCAGCGAAGTCCTGTACCGGCCGCGCCGCCAGCTTACGGCGGTCATGGCCGACGGCACCGGCGAACTGCAATTGCGCTGGCTGAATTTCTACCCCAGCCAGCAAAAACAACTGGTCGTCGGTCGCCGCTTGCGCGCGCGGGGCGAAGTGCGCGGCGGCCTGTTTGGTCGTGAAATCGTGCATCCACGCATGAGCAGTGCCGAGACCGCGCTGCCCGACGCGTTGACGCCGGTGTATCCCAGCACCGACGGCCTGTCGCAGCCGTCATTGCGCAAAGCCATTACCCAGGCCCTGCAACAGGCCGACCTGAGCGACACGCTGCCGCCGGCGGCGTTGCAGCGCTACGGGCTGATGCCTTTCGAGCCCGCCATCCGTTTGCTGCACGCTCCCCCACCGGGGGTGTCTGAACCAGACCTGATCGAACGCGGCCATCCGGCCTGGCAACGCATCAAGTTCGATGAACTGCTGGCACAGCAGCTGTCGCTGGCGGCCGCACGCGCGGCACGGCGCACCATCAAGGCCGAGCCCCTGCCGCCGCGGGGCGGCCCGGGCGGGCTGGTGGCGCGCCTGTATGCGGCACTGCCATTCCAACTGACCGGCGCGCAGCAGCGCGTCGTGCAGGAAATCTCTGCCGACCTGGGCAAGCCGTATCCCATGCACCGGCTCTTGCAGGGGGATGTGGGCAGCGGCAAGACCGTGGTCGCGGCCATCGCGGCCGCGCAGGCCATTGCCTGTGGTGCCCAGGTGGCGCTGATGGCACCTACTGAAATCCTGGCGGAACAGCATTTCCGCAAGCTGGTGTCCTGGCTGCAGCCGCTGGGGGTCAACGTCGCCTGGCTCAGCGGCAGCCAGACCGCCAAGGCGCGCCGGCAAGCGGCCGCCAGCGCCGCCGATGGCAGCGTGCAACTGGTGGTGGGCACCCAGGCCCTGATCCAGGACCACGTCGAATTCCACCGGCTGGGCCTGTCCATCGTCGACGAGCAGCACCGCTTCGGCGTGGGCCAGCGCCTGGCGCTGACCCGCAAAGGCGAGGCGCCGCAGGGCCAGGTCGTGCCGCATCAGTTGAACATGAGCGCCACGCCCATTCCGCGCACCCTGGCCATGACTTTCTTCGCCGACCTGGATGTCTCGGTCATCGATGAACTGCCGCCGGGGCGCACGCCCGTGGTCACCAAGTTGGTATCCGACAGCCGCCGCGATGAAGTCATCGCCCATATTGCGCACGCGGTACGCGAAGGCCGGCAGGCTTATTGGGTCTGTCCGCTGGTAGAAGAAAGCGAGGCGCTGCAATTGCAGACCGCCGTCGACACCTACGAGGCCATGCGGGTCGAGCTTCCCGACTTGCGGCTGGGGCTGGTGCACGGGCGGCTGCCGCAAGCCGACAAGGCCGCCGTGATGCAGGCGTTTCGCGATGGCGATATCGATCTCCTGGTCGCCACCACCGTGATCGAGGTGGGTGTGGACGTGCCCAACGCGTCGCTGATGGTGATCGAGCATGCCGAGCGCTTCGGCCTGGCCCAACTGCACCAGTTGCGCGGGCGGGTAGGGCGGGGCACTGCTGAATCCGTCTGCGTGTTGCTGTATCAGTCTCCGTTGTCGCAGGTGGCGCGCCAGCGGCTGCGCGCCATGTTCGAGACATCGGACGGTTTCGAGATCGCGCGCCGCGACCTGGAGCAGCGCGGCCCAGGCGAATTCCTGGGCACGCGCCAGTCGGGCATGGCGCTGCTGCGCTTTGCCGACCTGGAGTCCGACGTAGGCATTGCCGAACAGGCACGCGATGCCGCCGCCTGGCTGCGTGCGGAGCATCCCGCCGCGGTCCAGGCGCATCTGGCGCGCTGGATGCGCGGCCGCGAAGATTTCCTGCGCACATGAAACCTGCACCCTCATCCCGCCGTCAACCGCCGTCCCACGCAAGGTACGTATTGCCATGACTCTGACCGAACTCAAATACATCGTTGCGGTCGCGCGCGAGCGGCATTTCGGCCGCGCGGCCGAGGCATGTTTCGTCAGCCAACCCACGCTATCGGTCGCCATCCGCAAGCTGGAAGACGAACTGGGCGTCACCTTGTTCGAACGCGGCGGCGCCGAAGTGGGCGTTACCACCATCGGCCAGCGCATCGTCACACAGGCGCAAAAGGTGCTGGAAGAGAGCGCCAGCATCAAGGAAATTGCGCGCCAGGGGCACGACCCGCTGGCCGGCCCGCTGCGCGTCGGCGTGATCCATACCATAGGCCCGTACCTGTTGCCGAGGCTGGTGCCCATGCAGATTGCCCGCACTCCTCAAATGCCACTGCTGCTGCAGGAAAACTTCACCCTGCGGCTGGTGGAGCTGCTGCGCCAGGGCGAAATCGACTGTGCCATCATGGCCTTGCCGCTGCCCGAGGCCGGCCTGGTCACCCAGCCCCTGTACGACGAGCCTTTCATGGTCGCGGTGCCGCGCGACCATGAATGGGCCGGCCGCCCGTCCATCAGCTCCGAAGACCTGAAGCAGCAGACCATGCTGTTGCTGGGCACCGGCCATTGCTTCCGCGACCAAGTGCTGGAAGTGTGTCCGGAACTATCGCGCTTTTCGGCGGCAAGCGATGGTATCCAGCGTACCTTCGAGGGCTCGTCGCTCGAAACCATCCGCCACATGGTGGCCGCCGGCATTGGTGTCACGGTGCTACCTGTCACGGCCATTCCCGAGGTGCGCCAACCCAAGGAATTACTGCGCTATCTGCCGTTCGAGGGGCTTCCGCCCGAAAGGCGAGTAGTGTTAGCCTGGAGACGCAGCTTTCCCCGGCTGGCGGCTATCGAGGCGCTGGCACAGGCTGTTTACGCCTGTGGCTTGTCGGGCGTGAAGATGCTGCCCGCCGAAGCCCGTACGCTGGCCTAAGACTAGTCCGCAAACAGCCGGCACGCACTGCAACAGAGATTTACGCGGCAAGAGCGGCGATGTGGCGCCGCAACATGTACTATCCGTGTGGTTTTCGTCGTCGGAGATTTCTAGATGCCTGTACAAGTCGAGGGCTTTTTCGACCCCGGCACCGCCACGGTCAGCTACGTCGTCTATGAGCGGGTGGGCGGTGTGTGCGCCATCATTGACCCGGTGCTGGACTACGATAGCCGGGCCGCCCGCACGAGCACGGCCTCGGCCGACCGTATCGCCGAGTTTGTGCGGCGCCATGACCTGCAGGTGCAGTGGCTGCTCGAGACCCACGTACATGCCGACCACCTGTCCGGCTCGCCCTATCTGCAGCGCCAGTTGGGCGGCATGATCGCCATCGGCCAAGGCGTCAGCGCGGTGCAGAACGTCTTCAAGCCGGTGTACAACCTGGAACCCGAATTCCAGCTCGACGGCTCGCAGTTCGGACACCTGTTCGCCGCGGACGAGGCTTTTTCCATTGGTGGCCTTGCCGCGCGCGCGCTGCACGTGCCCGGCCATACGCCCGCCGACATGGCCTACCTGATCGAAGACGCCGTATTCGTCGGCGACACGCTGTTCATGCCCGACGTGGGCACGGCGCGCTGCGACTTCCCCGGCGGCGACGCCCACGCCATGTATGCCTCGGTGCGCATGTTGCTGTCCCTGCCGGAACAGACGCGCATGTTCGTGTGCCACGACTATCCCCCAGCCGGCCGCCAGGTCGCCTGGGAAACCACGGTGGCCGAACAGCGTCGCGCCAACGTCCACCTGCGCGACGGCGTGTCCGAGGCCGATTTCGTGGCTATGCGCACGCACCGCGACGCCACGCTTTCGCTGCCGGCCCTGATGCTGCCGGCCATCCAAGTCAACCTGCGCGCTGGGCACCCGCCGCCCGCCGACGCCAACGGCACGCGCTACCTGCGCATCCCGCTCGACCTGTTCTGATCCGCGGCGGCGACGCCGGCCTGTTCTGCCTTCTAAAGGGGCAGATATTCGTCAAACGGGCGTCGCCGTAGTGGTATTCTTCGCTCGTCCCCGTCCGCTTAGAAGGAGCATTACATGGCAAAAACCTCCAAAACCAGCCCTGCTTCGGCGCCGCGCATCAACATCGGCATTTCAGACAAAGACCGCGCCGCAATTACGGGCGAACTCTCCAAGCTGTTGGCCGATTCGTACACGCTTTACCTGACGACCCACAACTTCCACTGGAACGTCACCGGGCCGTTGTTCAACACGCTGCACACCATGTTCATGACGCAGTACACCGAAGAGTGGAACGCGCTGGACAGCATTGCCGAGCGCATTCGCGCCCTGGGCCACTACGCACCGGGCACGTACCGCGAATACGCCAAGCTCACCTCTATCGCCGAACCCAAGACCGTGCCCGAGGCGCTGGAAATGGTGCGCATCCTGGTCGAGGGCAACGAAGCCGTCGCCAAGACTGCGCGCGCGGCCTTCGACAAGGCCGATGCCGCGAACGACCAGCCCACGGCCGACCTGCTCACGCAGCGCCTGGACGTGCACGAGAAGAACGCCTGGATGCTGCGCAGCCTGCTGCAGTAACCCGGCTCCGTTCCCTGGCCGGCCCGGGGCATCCCGGATCCGGCCGCTTCAGGCGCCTGCGCCGGGTGCCAGGCATGCGCTTTCGATGACGAATAACAAAACCGCCTCGTTCCGTCCGGTGCGCTGCGTGCTCGTCACCGGTGCCACAGGCGGCATCGGCGGCGCGCTGGCCCTGGAGTATGCCCGCGCGGGCACCGCCACCTTGATCCTGCAGGGGCGCAACACGCAGCGGCTTGACGAGCTGGCGGCGCTGTGCGGCGGCCTGGGCGCGCGGGTTGTCACCGCCGCCTTCGACCTGCGCGATCACGATCGCCTGATGCACTGGCTGGTGCAGGTCAGCGCTGACGAAGCGCCCGACCTGGTCATCGCCAATGCCGGCATCAATATCAATATCGGGCCGCAAGGGCAGGGCGAGCGCTGGGAAGACATACACGCGTTGTTCGACGTTAACGTGAAGGCCACCATGGCCACAGTGCAGGCCGTGCTACCCGCCATGCGCGCACGCGGCCATGGGCAAATCGCGCTGATCAGTTCGCTGGCCGCCTGGCGCGGCTTGCCGCAAACTCCCAGCTACAGCGCCAGCAAGGCGGCAGTGAAAGCCTATGGCGAAGCCATGCGCGACCACCTTGCGCCCGAGGGCGTGCGCATCAACGTGGTCATGCCCGGATATGTCGAATCGCAGATGTGCTTCGACATGCCCGGCCCCAAGCCATTTCTATGGAAAGCCGACAAGGCCGCCCGGGCAATCCGCCAGGGCTTGGCGGCGGACAAAGCGCGTATCAGTTTTCCGTTTCCATTGAATTTGGGCTGCTTCCTGTTGTCGGTCATCCACCCCGCATTGTCCGGCCGCATCCTAGGATGGATGGGCTATCGTGGTTGAGGCGTTCTGGCTCGCGCTGGCGACTCCTTTTCTGATCGGCCTGGCCTGCTCGTGGCTGATGGAAGCATTACTGCGCCCGCGCCCAGTGCCGCCGTGGCGGCGGCCTGTCGCCGCTCTTGCGGTACACATAGGTATCTGGACCTTTGCGTTCGCGATCGAGCTGGCTCTGTTCAGGCGCCCCTATTTCGCCATGGCCAATGTGCTGGCGGTGCAGTTGATCATCGTGCTGGTCAGCCTTGCCAAATACCAGGCATTGCGCGAGCCCTTTATTTATCAGGACTTCGAGTACTTCACTGATGCCATCCGGCATCCGCGGCTCTATTTGCCATTCATGGGCGTCTGGCGGACTTGTGCCGCTGCCCTTGGCGTTGCTGTGGCCTTCTGGGCGGGCTTTGCTTTCGAAGAGTCGATGATCGCTGCGGCCACAGTGCCGGTCAGCGGTTTTGTCATGGCTACGGGTTTGCTGGGCTTGGCGGGAGGCTTGGTGGCCTGGCTGGGAGGCCGCTGCCAGATAGCCGTTTCTTTCATACCGGCCAGCGACCTTGAGCGCCTGGGTTTGTTCGCCTGCTTGTGGTCGTACGCTATCCATGAGCGCCAGCCCGTTCAGCATATCGTCAAGCAAGCGCCATTCGCTGCGCGGCGGTCAGCCGTATTGTCGACGAGCGTTGCACCGCACCTGGTAGTAATACAGAGCGAATCTTTTTTTGATGTGCGGCGAGAGTTTCCAGAAATGCAGCCCTCGATCCTGCGGGAATTCGACGCGCTATGTGCCGAATCCGTGCAATATGGTGAGCTCGAAGTGGCCGCCTGGGGGGCCAACACTATCCGGTCAGAGTTCGCTTTTTTAAGCGGATACGCAGCGGAAACGATTGGAGTGCATCGGTTCAACCCCTATCGGCGATTAGCCCGGAGGGGCAAGGTACCGACCTTGGCATCCCATTTACAGTCCAGGGGTTACCGCACAATATGTATCCATCCGTATCACGGCAGCTTTTACCGGCGTGACAAGGTGTTGCCTTTGTTGGGGTTTGACGAGTTCATCGACATTCGCGAATTCGCCGAAGCGCCGCGATTCGGCGCCTATATCAGCGACCAGGCTTTGGCCGACAAGGTTGCCCAGTTGATCGGCAGGCGGACGGACAGCCCACTGTATATCCATGTAATCACCATGGAGAATCATGGGCCGCTGCATTGGGAGGCCGTGGGCGAGAAAGACCGCCAGGACGTGCTGCGGGCCCCATTTCCACAGGGTTGTGATGAATTCGTCGCTTACGGGCGGCACTTGAGAAACTCCGATGCAATGTTTCGCCGCGTAGCGGATGCCCTGCGGGCCAGTGATCGTCCCGGCGGCATGTTGGGAATTTTCGGCGACCACGTCCCCATCATGAGCCAGGCTTACCGCTGCCTGAGAGCGCCGCTCGGCACCTCCGACTACTTGGTCTGGAAAGAAGGGCAGCACGGCCCTGCCCACAAAACTTCCATGAAAATCAAGGATTTGGCTACGATGTTAGCCGAACATCTAGAAACTTAGGCCTGAAGGCAGGTACTACGGTGCCAGCCTCGCGTAGAAGTCGGCGGAATCGGCCGCGCCACTCTGCGAATCTACATTTTGTGATTATCAAATTACACAAGGTCTGTAGAATCGTGCCGCTTCCCACCCGCTTGGCAGGAATGGCCTGCCCGGCACACATCGGTAGATCTTGTGAACATAGAATTCAAGAAATCCAGGAACAGGCGATTGGCAATATGGATCATTGGCGCGCCAATGGTGGTAGCCATTGTTTATTACGCTCTCTTTGCGGTTGACCGATATGTCAGCGCGACTCAGATAACTGTGCGGCAGGCGGGCACCAGCGAGTCCGCGCAAATCCCGGGGCTAGCGGTCATGCTGGGAGGAGGGGTCAATCCTGCATCTCGTGAAGAAACGCTGTATTTGCGGGAATTTATCACTTCGAGCGATATGCTCAAGGTGCTGGAAGAAAAGCTGCATTGGAAAGAACATTATGCAGGCAAGTGGCAGGACCCACTATATCTGGTGTTCAAGAACGCTTCGGACGAATTTTGGCTT
>DASPIV010000778.1:0-4889 GCA_035628955.1 Bordetella sp. | reverse complement strand
CGTGACACCGGTTTGCTGCGCATCGCCGGCCAGCGTGCAATGCCCGACCGTCACGCCGCGCACATCGCTGATGGCATCCAGCGGCCCAGCCGGCAACCCGCCGACGCGGGGAAGTATCGATTGCGTATCCATCGCGGCAGACTACAGGCGGTCGATCTTGGGGTCCAGCGCATCGCGCAAGGCGTCGCCCAACAGATTGAAGGCCAGCACCGTCAGGAAGATGGCCAGGCTGGGAAACAGCGCCACGTGGGGTGCGTTGACCATGTCGGCGCGCGCCTCGTTCAGCATGGCGCCCCACTCCGGCGTGGGCGGCTGCGCGCCCATGCCCAGGAACGACAGGCTGGCTGCCGTAATGATGGAGGTGCCCACCCGCATGGTGAAGTACACCACGATGGACGAGATCGTGCCGGGCAGGATGTGGCGCACCAGGATGGTCCAATCGGAAGCGCCGATGCTCTTGGTGGCCTCGATATAGGTCAGGTTTTTCAGGGCCAGCGTGTTGCCGCGCACCAGGCGCGCGAAGGCCGGCACGCTGAACACCGACACCGCCACTACCACGTTGGTCATGCTGCTGCCCAATATGGCCACCACGCCCAGCGCCAGCAAAATGCCGGGAAAGGCGAACAGCACATCGGAAATACGCATGGTGATGCGGTCCCACCAGCCTTCGTAGTAGCCGGCCATCAGGCCCAGCGCGGTGCCGATCAGGCCGCCCAGCAGCACTGACAGGAAGCCCGCCGCCAGCGAGATGCGCGCCCCCATCAGGATGCGGCTGAAGATGTCGCGGCCCAGCGGATCGACGCCGAACCAGTGGGTCGCCGACGGCCCGGTGTTGAGCATGTCGTAGTCGAAGAAGTTCTCGGCGTCGTACGGACTGATCCAGGGCGCCAGCACGGCAACCAGCACCAGCAGCAGCACGAACACCAGGGCGCCCACGCCCACGTGCTGCTTGCGGAACTTGCGCCAGAATTCGCCCCACGGTGTACGTACGTCGGTGCCGGTACTCACGGCGGTCGTTTGCGTCATGGCCGCCTCACTTGTATCGAATGGTGGGGTTGATGAAACCGTAGAGCATGTCCACGACCAGATTGATCAGGATGAACTCCAGCGAGAACAGCAGCACCAGCGCCTGGATGACGGGGTAGTCGCGCATGTTGACCGAGTCGACCAGCAGCCGCCCCAGGCCCGGCCAGTTGAACACGGCCTCGACCACGATCGAGCCGCCCAGCAGGAAGCCGAACTGCAGGCCCATCATGGTCACCACCGGAATCAGCGCATTGCGCAGGCAGTGCTTGATGATGACCACCCGTTCGCGCAAGCCCTTGGCGCGCGCGGTGCGCACGAAGTCTTCCTGGATCACTTCCACGAACGAGGCGCGGGTGAAGCGCGCCATTACCGCGGCCACGGCGGCGCCCAGCGTAATGGATGGCAGGATGTAATGCTGCCACGAACTGGCGCCCACGGTCGGCAGCCAGCCCAGGTCTACCGAGAATATCTGCATGAACAACATGCCCAGCGCGAAGGCCGGGAATGATATGCCCGAGACGGCCAGGGTCATGCCCAGGCGGTCGGGCCAGCGGTTGCGGAACACCGCGGAGGTAATGCCGATAGTCATGCCGAACACCACCGACCAGGCCATGCTGACCAGGGTCAGCAGCAGCGTGGGCATGAAGCGCTCGGCGATTTCGGTGGATACGGGGCGGCGCGTGCGGATGGACGTGCCCAGGTCACCCTGCACCATGTTGGTGAAGAAACGCACGAACTGTTCGGGCAGTGGCTTGTCCAGCCCCAGCTCTTTGCGCACCAGTTCGACGGTTTCGAGATCGGCGTCCTGCCCCGCCGCCAGCCGCGCCGGATCGCCGGGCAGCATGTGCACGAACAGGAACACCAGCACCGCCACGATCAGCAGGGTGGGTGCCAGGCCCACCAGACGCTTGAGGAAGTAATTCAGCATATTGCAACCTGATCGGCGATGCGCGCCGCCGCATGGGCGCGCGCGCATCGGCCGTGTTTCGCCGTTAGACGGACGGACTTACTTGGAAATCGAGATCTCGCCCGAATTGATGTTGCCGTCGGGCATCACGTAGACACCGTCCAGGTCCTTGCTGCGGGCGTACAGCATTTTCTCGGTAACGAGAGCCGCCCACGGCGCATCCTTCCAGATCTGCTCTTGCGCTTCTTTATAGAGCTGGGCTTTTTCCTTGTCGTCGACCGAACGCAGCGCCTTGGCGATGTTGCCGTCGACCAGCTCGTTCTTGTAGTAGGCCGTATTGTTGAGCTTGGGCGGGAACGATTCCGAAGCCAGCAGCGGACGCAAGGCCCAGTCGGCCTCGCCGGTCGAAGACGACCAGCCCGCGTAATACATGCGTACCGGCGCGGTGGCGGGGTCCGGAGCGGACTGGACCATCTCGGTGCGCTGGCCCACTTCCAGAGCCTGAACCTGGACTTTCACGCCGACCTGGCGCAGTTGCTGCTGCACGAATTGCAGCACTTTCTGGGTGGTGGTGTTGCTATAGCCGCCCCACAGCACTGATTCGAAACCGTTGGGGTAGCCGGCCTCGGCCAGTAGTTCCTTGGCCTTCTTGGGATCGTACGGCCACGGGTCCATTTTGTAGGCATAGGTCACGCCTTGCGGCACGATGCCCTGGGCCGGAAAGGCGTAGCCGGCAAACGCCACCTTGGCCAGCGCTTCGCGATTGATGGCGTAGTTGATGGCCTGGCGGACTTTCACGTTGTCGAACGGCTTGTGCTGCACGTTGAAGCTGATGTAGCGGGTAATGATCGAATCGCCCGTCAGCACGTCCAGCTTGTCGCTTTTCTTCAGCAGGGCGGCCTGCTCGTACGGCAGCGTGTAGGCGAAATCGGCCTCGCCGGTCTGCAGCATGGCGGCGCGGGTGCTGTTCTCGAGCACCGGCTTCCAGGTAATGGTGTCGACCTTGGGATAGCCCTTCTTCCAGTAGCCATCGAACTTCTTGCCGCGCACGTAGTCGGTCTGCTTCCACCCGTCGAACACGAAGGGACCGGTGCCCACCGGATTGAACGCGATGTCCTTGCCGTACTTTTCCAGCGCGGCGGGCGAAATAATGGCCGCCGAGGCGTGCGCCAGCGAGTTGATGAACGGCGCGAACGGCTCTTTCAGGGTGATGCGCAAGGTCGTGGCATCGACCGCCTCGACCTTGTCGATGCGGTTGAACTGGTTGTAGCGGGCCAGGTGGTTGTCGCGGTTGAGCACGCGATCCAGGTTGGCCTTCACGGCCGCGGCGTTGAAATCGGTGCCGTCATGGAACTTCACGCCCTGGCGCAGTTTGAAGGTGTAGGTCAGGCCATCGGGCGAGACTTCGTAGCTTTCGGCCAGCACCGGCTTGATCTTCAGGTCTTTGTCGAACTCGAACAAGCCTTCGTAGAACGACTTGGTAACGGCCGTGGTCAGCGTGGTGTTGGTGTTGTAGGGATCCAGCGTCTCGGCTTGCGAGCTCAGCGCCAGCACGACATCCTTGGCCGCGAATGCGGCGCCGCCGCAGGTCAGGGCGGACAGTGCCAACAGGCTTGCTGCCAGGGTTTTTCGCTGGAACAGCGAATCGACACGTTTATTCATGAACAGGCTCCTTGGGGGGTACAGACGGCTTGCTTATCAATAAGCACCGGCAATCCGATGCCGGGCGACAAAATGCCGTGGCGCGACTTGCACCAACGGTTGGACCACCGGTTCGTCGCCGACGGCCCGGATCGGGCTGGGAATTTCATCGGACAGCAATTCGTGCTTGATGTGCCGGCGCGCCGGATCGGCGATGGGCACGGCATCCATCAGCTTGCGCGTATAGGGATGCTGGGGGTTCTCGAAAATGGCACGGCGCGGGCCGATTTCCACGATCTGTCCCAGGTACATCACCGCCACGCGATGGCTGACACGCTCGACCACCGCCATGTCGTGCGAAATGAACAGGAACGCCACGCCCAGTTCACGCTGCAAGTCGAGCATCAGGTTAACGATCTGCGCCTGGATGGACACGTCGAGCGCAGAGACCGATTCATCGGCCACCACGACCTTCGGGTTCAGCGCCAGGGCGCGCGCGATGGCAATACGCTGGCGCTGCCCGCCGGAGAATTCGTGCGGATAGCGGCTGGCGTGCTCGGCCGGCAGGCCGACTTTTTCCAGCAGCCAGGCCACGCGCTGGCGCGCCGCTTCGCCCTTGGCAATACCATGCACCAGCAACGGCTCCATGATCGAGAATCCGACCGTGACACGCGGGTCGAGCGAGGCGAACGGGTCCTGGAAAATGAACTGGATATTGCGGCGCAGGGTTTGCAGCGTGCTGGTCGGCATATCGCGGATGTTCTGCCCGCCGAACTCGATGGCGCCGCTCTGGCTTTCGACCAGGCGCAGCAGCGATCGGCCGGTGGTCGACTTGCCGCAACCCGATTCACCCACCAGCGCCAGCGTTTCGCCGGGATACAGATCGAAACTGACCTGCTCGACTGCATGCACGCGCCGCTTGACGCGCCCGAACAGGCCGCTGGGCACGTCGAAACGGGTGATCAGGTCTTTCACGCGCAAGATAGGCGGGTCACCTTCGCGCAGAGTGTCATGGGGCTCGACCGGCGCGGGCGCCTGCTGGGTGTCGACCCGCAACAACGGAAACTTGGCGGGCAAATCGGTGCCCGCCATGGCGCCCAGCCTCGGCACGGCCGACAGCAGCGCGCGCGTGTACGTATGCCGGGGCTGGCCGAATACCTCGTCCGCGCCGCCCTCTTCGACCTTGTCGCCGCGGTACATGACCAGCACGCGGTCGGCCACTTCGGCCACCACGCCCATATCGTGCGTGATGAAGATCACGCCCATGTCCATTTCTTCCTGCAACTGGCGGATCAGTTGCAGGATCTGCGCCTGG
>DASPIV010000777.1:0-7227 GCA_035628955.1 Bordetella sp. | reverse complement strand
ATATTCAAGTCCGCAATCACCACCGCCGCCCCGTCTGCCGCGAACTTGCGGGCGCACTGTTCGCCTATGCCGCTTGCTGCGCCCGTAATGAGCGCGACTTTGTCTTTCAATGCCATACGTCCTCCTTGGGAACTATTGGTTGACTGCAAGCTTGACCGTCTCGTCGGGTGCAAGATAGTCGTAAGCTACCTCGCCCACGTCGAGCGTGAGATTCGCGATAACGTGGCGGCCACCGATCACTTTGCGCACCGGCAGGTCGGCCACCGACGCAAGCGCGTGCGGACGCAACTCCAGGGCAGCAGGCCCCGTCCACGCACCCATTACCTCGACATCGCGCAGGAAGTAGCGCACCAGCTCGCAAATGCGGGGCGAGCCGTCGACGTGCGGAATGACCTTGAGCAGGTAGTTGGGCGTATCGGCAAGCTTGCGGCATTCCGCGGCCGTATCGAGCGCGCGGTACTTGTAGCCCATGGTGCCGGTGGCAATACGCTGTGTTCCGTAGTCCAGCGTGCCCAGCAGCGTGTCCTTGCCATCGACGCACAGCCTGGGCGTCGCAAGCTTCTTCGGAAACCCCCAGATTTCACGACCGCCCGCAATGGCGCTTTCGTCGTCCAGGTACATGGCGTGTGTATAACTGCCGCTGCGGCCGTCTTCATCGATAACCGAGATCACCTGGCCACTTTCCGCATAATCACCCAGGCCCGACGAATCGGGCATGCGTATGAATTCGTAGTGGACGATGGGGCTGTCGACCCTCAAGGGTTCGGGAACGACGGCGCTCAGCGCTTCCATGTCCGTCTCGTACGAGATGATGAAGTACTCGCGGTTGATGAAGCGAAACGGTGGGCGCGGATAAGCCGGGTTATGTATCGGCATCGCAAATGCGTTCTTGCGTATGGTTTCTTTTTTCACGGGTCATCGCTCGGTTGGACGCGGCGTGTGGCGCATCGGTTTGTGTCAGGCCGCTTGCGCGGCCCCCAAGGGCAGTGCTGTGTAAAACTTGGTTTCCAGCATTGAGAAGATGCGCGCCGGCCGGCAGGCGCAGTCCCGGGTTCGCCGGGGAAACGCCATCGGTTATGACAAACTCAAGACACTGTCCATTGCGATTGACAGCGCAGCCTTGCATGACAGCCATGGCTGTCAAGAAAGTGAACTTTTTCCCGCCTAGGATTGCGCACCTGACAGCCGCAGTCTGCCCTTTCTTTCTGACCGTTTCGGGGCTGTTCCCGGATCAGCACACGGCGGCCCGGTTCCTTTCCGGACAGCAGGGGGTTTTCTTGTGGAAGTCGCTGGACCATTTCCATGGTTTATCAACGTGCGTGTGCGCCGCCCCATCGGGCGCAGGCACGCACATTTCCAGGCGATACGAAGCATGATGCGAAGTAGCTTAGAGGGTTGGCCCGCCATGCGCAAGCTGGCATGGGCGCTGGGCCTGGCGCTGGCCGTGCTGGTGGCGGGCTGCGGCAGCGGCGATTCCGATGACGACGATCCGGGCAATCCGCCCGGCGGCGGCACCGAATGCACCGCCGATGCCCAGTGCGCGCCCGCGCCGTAAGCGCGCCCCTCAACCCACGACTTCATCGAACCGACATGTCCTTTGATCCTTCCAAGCGCGGATTCCTGCGCGCCTCGCTCGGCACTACCGCTGCGCTGACCGCGCTTTCGACCTTGCCATTGTCGATCCGCCGCGCGCTCGCCATTGAAGCCAATAACGCCACCGGGACGCTGCAGGACGTCAAGCACGTGGTGCTGCTGATGCTGGAGAACCGCTCGTTCGACAGCTATTTCGGCACCTTTCGCGGCGTGCGCGGCTTTGGCGACCGCCATCCGATTCCGTTGGCCAACGGTAGCAATGTGTTCTACCAGACCGGCGCCGACGGCAATACCGAAACGCCCTACCACCTGGACAGCAGCAAGGGCAACGCCCAGCGCGCGGGCGGCACGCCCCATGTCTGGACCGACGCCCAGGCCGCCTGGGACCATGGCCGCCTGAATCGCTGGCCCGTCGCCAAGCAGCCCTTGTCGATGGGCTACCTGGAAGAAGCCGAAGTGCCGTTTCACCGCGCGCTGGCCGAAGCCTTCACCTTGTGCGACGCCTACCACTGTTCCATGCACACCGGCACCATTCCGAACCGGCTATTCTACTGGACCGGCACGAACGGCCCGTCGGGCGACAACTATGCGGCCATCGTCAACGAGTACAACGGCGGCAACGATGTCGGCCCCTCGACCGAAGGCTGGACCTGGACCACGTATGTCGATCGCCTGCAGCAGGCCGGCGTGGGCTGGAAGGTCTACCAGAGCCTGGCGGACAATTTCGGCTGTAACGAACTGATGTCGTTTCGCCACTGGCGGGCGGCCATGGAATCGATGCCGCCCGACCGCCGGCCGCTGCCATTGCCGGCCGTATCGCCGGCCTACGACCCCGCCATCGACGACCGGCTCAGCCCCCTGGCCAAGGGATTCGGCAACACCATGCCCGACGGCTTCTTGCAAAGCCTGCGCGACGACGTGAAGAACGGCACGCTGCCGTCCGTGTCATGGATCATTCCCCCATCCACCTACAGCGAGCACCCCGGGCCATCCAGCCCGGCCCAGGGCGGCTGGTACGTGCAGGAAGTGCTGGACGCCCTGACCTCTAATCCAGAGGTATGGGCCAGCACGGTACTGCTGATCAACTACGACGAGAACGACGGGTTCTTCGACCATCTGCCGCCGCCATCGGCGCCGTCGCGGCGCGACGACGGCAGCGTGGCCGGCAAGACGACACTCGGCCAGGCCGAGATGGCGTTCGAATACCACGACTATGCCCCCGCGTCACCCAAGCACACGGCACCGGATGGCAAGCCGTACGGACCCGGTCCGCGCGTGCCGTTGTGGGTAGTGTCGCCCTGGAGCCGGGGCGGCTGGGTCAACTCGCAGGTGTTCGATCACACCTCGACCCTGCTGTTCCTGGAAAAGCGCTTCGGCGTGAAAGAGCCCAATATCAGCGCGTACCGCCGCGCCATCTGCGGTGACCTCACTACCGCCTTCAATTTCACCAACCCGAATGGCGAAGTGCTGCCCACGCTCGCGGGCCGCACCACCAAAGACGCCGCCGACCAGCTGGTCGTGCAGCAGGAAGCCGCGGCGCCCATTCCGGTGCCCAGCGATCCCGCGCTGCCGCGCCAGGAAACCGGCACGCGGCCTTCGCGCGCCTTGCCGTACGAGCTGCACACCACCCTGCGGGCCGACGCCGCGGCCAACGCCGTTACGCTGGCCTTCGCCAATAGCGGCCAGGCCGGCGCGGTCTTCCATGTATACGACAAGCTGCACCTGAACCAGATCCCGCGCCGCTACATGGTCGAGGCCGGCAAGGAACTCGACGACCTCATCGACATAGGCATGGACCAGGGCCTCTACCACTTCTGGGTGCTCGGCCCCAATGGTTACCATCGCGAATTCATCGGCGACCTGCGCGACGCCGCCACGGCGCCGCTGGAAGTGCAGGTGTGCTACCAATCGTGCGATCCACCCGAGGTCCAGGTCAAGCTGTACAACCGCAGTGCCAGCGACGCCACTTTCACGCTGACCGCATTGGCCTACCGCAACGACGGCCCCTGGATCAGGCAGGTTCCCGCGGGTCAGGTGGGTGAACTGGGCTGGACGCTGGACGACAGCGGCAACTGGTACGACTTCGCGGTAGCGGCAGGCGACGCGGCCACCTGGTCGCGCCGCTTTGCCGGCCGTGTCGAAAACGGCCAGGACACAGTCTCGGATCCGGCCATGGGCCTGGGCTGACGCCGCGCGCGGGCGGCGCCAGCGCGTTCAGCGCCCGCGCGTCATCGATGCCAGCACGCCGTCGCGCCGTATCCAGCCATGGAACAGCGCGGCGGCAAGATGCAGCAGCACCGTGGCGAACAACAGGAAAGCAAGGTACCGGTGCGCGCCGCGCAGCCATGCGAACAGCGCCGCGTCGGCAGGCATGATGGGCGGCAGCAGCCAGTCTCCCACCGTTACCGGATAGCCGCCGGCCGACACCATGGCCCACCCTATCAGCGGCATGGCGAACATCAGCGCATACAACAGCACGTGCGAAGCGTATGCGGCATGGCGCTGCCACGCCGGCATGTCCGATGGCAGTGCCGGCGTCCCCTTGTACAGGCGGGTGACCAGGCGCACACAGACCAGCGCCAACAGCGCCACGCCCAGAGGCTTGTGGATCTGCATCAGCCACTGGTGCCGCTCGGAAACCGACGCGACCATGCCCACGCCAATGAACAGCATGGCCAGAATGCCGGCCGCCATCAGCCAATGCAGCACGCGCGCAAGCAGGCCGAATCCCGCCGCATATCGTTGGGGTGATGCGCTCATTGTGCGTGCTCCTGGCGGGTTGGGTAAGACGGCGGCCGGGCAGCCGGCGGCCCTTCGCTGGTGCGGCGCTCGTAAGATGCGGCATAGGCGGCCGAACGCGCTGGCAATATCGGGTCGTCAGAGATGGCCATGCCGCGCGGCAGCACCGTCGGGTCGTAATTCACGTCGCGGCAGGGCCCTTCATCCTGCGAGGCGCTGCGCGTGATCACCACGGTGCCCGCATCGACGCTGGGCCGGTCGGCCGGCCACTGCCGGGTCGCATCGTTGGTGGCGTCGCCAGGCGCGCCCAGTGTGATCAGCAGGCGCCAGCGCAGTGGCCCTTGCGCCAGGCGCTGATCCAGGTCGGCCTGCAAGTAATCGGCATCGTGCTGCGGCCGCGCCGCGGGTGCGGGTGTCGCATCCAGGGGCGCCAGGTGCCAGCGTACGGGCTGCCGCTTGCCTTGCGCATCGATAAGATAAAAAGCGTTCAGGCCGTAGTAGCTCTCGGTGGCGTAGCTGCCCGATGGCCGCGCTGTCTTGGCCCATGCGCGGAAAGCCGCCGTCTCCGGATGCGCGGCGAAAAAAGCCTGTATGCGCTGCGGATCGGGCTTGCCCGTCCTGGGATCGGGATGCGCGGCGATCTGCTGGTCATAGAACGCCTGCGGCGTCGCCACGACGAACACCGGCATGCTGTTCATGCCGGTACGCCACTGTTCCCCGTTGTCAGAGGTAAAACGCAGGGCAAAACTGCGTATGGGCACGCTGGAGTCCGGTGCGTACGGGTTGGCGCCCGGCAATGCCAACCGCCCCACCACGGGGCTATTGCCGGGTGCAAACACCGCCGCCGTGGACAGGGCATGCGCCGCGCCATTGCTTTCGAAATGGCCCACCACACAGACGCCTTTCGCATGGTTGCGGCGGTAGCCTTCATGCCGGCCGCCGTTGGCTTCCAGCACATCGACCACCCGGTCGGGAGTCAGCCGCTGGGGATCGAGCCAACCGCCCACGAACGCGAAAGCGGTGCCCGAGGCCAGCACAATGGCACCGATCGCGCCCAGGCGCAGGCAAATTTGCCGGGCATCGAGCGGCCGGGCATCGCGTAGGGGTTCTTGCTGCATAAGGCTCCTTGCCCATAGGGCGCTGAATACCCCTGTAAGACGGCAGGCCGGGAAAGTTATTCCGCCAGGGAATAAACCCGCTTGGGCGGCGTCTTACGGCATTGGACAGGAACCCACATGATTCGACCGGTACGCTTGCCTATACTTGGCCCGGTGCCTACCGAAGACGACGCCCTGCAGGCCGAAGAACTCTCCGACGCCGTGCTGCGCCAGCTATTGCCGCGGCTGCGCCGGTTCGCCCTGCGCCTGACGCGCGACCCGGCATCGGCCGACGATCTGGTCCAGGCCACCCTCGAAAGAGCCCTGACCCGCTGGCCCAGCCGCCGTCCGCAAGGAAACATCCGGGCCTGGCTGTTCACGATTCTGTACCGCCAGTTTCTCGATACCCAACGCCGGGCGCGCCGTTATGCACGCTTGATGGAATGGTTCGCCGGCACCGACTCGGCGGCGCCGTCGGCCGAGCGCCAGGCGCTTGCCCGGTCTACGCTGGGCGCCTTCGAACGCCTGCCCGAAGCGCAACGCACCCTGCTGTGGCTGGTCTGTGTGGAAGGCCTGAGCTACAAGGCCGTGGCCGACCTGTTCGACGTTCCGCTGGGCACCGTAATGTCGCGCCTGTCGCGCGCACGCAGCGCATTGCGCGGTTTGAGCGAGGGTGCGGCCGGCGAGGCCCATCTTAGGATACTGAAATGAATGAACGATCTATCGACGACCAGGCGCGCAATGCCTTTGTAGACGGGCAACTGAACGCCGCACAGCGGCAAGACATGGAAGCTTACCTGCAAGCGCATCCCGACCAGGCGCAAGAACTGGCCGCGTGGCAGCGCGATGCGCAGCGGTTGCGCGCGGCCGCCAGCCAGGGCAGCTTGCCGCCCAATCCCGATCTGGACCCTGCCGCGGTACGCGCGCGCTTGCGCGCCCGTACCCGACGCAGGCTGGCCATGGCAGCCAGCCTGGTGGCGGCGCTTACCGTCGGCGGCGTTACCGGCTGGAGCGCGCGCGATACTGCCTTGGCCCACCGCGTGCTGCCCATGCAGGACGCGGTGCAAGCCTATCGCCTGTTCGCCTCCGCAGAAGCGCCGCAACCGGATGTGCGCGCCGACGCCAGCGGCCTGCAAGGCTGGCTGGACGACTACTTCGCCGATGCTCAGCGTCTGCCCGACCTGAGCGCCAGCGGCTTCAAGCCGGTCGGGGCGCGCCTGCTGGCCACCGACCAGGGGCCGGCCGCCCTGGTCATCTACGAAAACGCCGGCCAGCGCGCCACCTTCTATATACGCCCACCCGGACCCGGCAACCAGTTCCTGCCGCAAGGCAGCCGGCGCGACGGCGACCTGCTGGCGCGTTACTGGTCGGGGCAGGGGTATAACTATGCGCTGGTCAGCTCGGGCGATGGCATGGCAGGCCATCCGTTGCCCGCCCCAAGCCCGGTGCGCAGCTAGGCGCCGGCCGCCGGATTGGATGGTGCAGGGGAACAAAGCACTTGGTAAGCGGCGTCAAGGTCTGTTAAGTTGGCCACACATTCCAACGACGTGTGTTCCGATTCGGGAGATTTACCATGCGTACAAGCATCCGGGTCCAGCCATGGCATTGCGCCGCGGCCCTTCTTCTTGGCGCCATCGCCCTGCCGGTGTCGGCCCAATACACCGGCCAGGGCACCAAAGTAGCGACTCCGACCGTTGCCGAAATCCTGTCCAAGCCGGTCGACGGCCAGATGGTGCGCGTGCAGGGCCAACTGCTGCGCAAAGAAAAGTCGGAAACCTACATCTTTTCCGACGGCACG
>DASPIV010000776.1:0-2434 GCA_035628955.1 Bordetella sp. | reverse complement strand
CGCGCCTTGGCCCGCGCCAGCAGGCGAAACAGCGGATTCAGCAGCCAGATGCCCGCCACCACCAGCGCCGCCACCGCGCCCACGCCGATGCCCACGTCCAGCCAGCGCGACGCCGCGGTGGGCGCCTCGGCATGCTGGGCGCCGGGCGGCGCAATGAATGCCACCAGCGCCAATAGCGGCACGATCAGCAGGTCTTCAAGCAGCAGGATGGACACGATCTTCTGCCCGCGCGGCGCGGCGATATCGCCCCGTTCGCCCAGCAATTGCATGACTATCGCGGTAGAGGTCAGCACGAAGCCCATGGCGCAGATGAACGACACCGCCAGCGTAAACCCGAACGCCACGCCCACGCCGGTCAGCAGCAAGCCGCACACCAGCACCTGCAGGCTGCCCAGCCCGAAGATCTCGCCGCGCAACGCCCATAAGTGCGACGGACGCATTTCCAGGCCGATGATGAACAGGAACATCACCACGCCCAATTCGGCGGTATGCAGAATCGTCTGCGGATCTCGGAACAGGCCCAGGCCGAAAGGCCCGATGACCAGGCCCGCGGCCAGGTATCCCAGCACTGATCCCAAGCCCATGCGCCGGAATAGCGGTACCGCTACCACCGCTGCGCCCAGCAACACCACGACCTTGGCAAGCTCGCCTGCGTCGCCTTCTACCGCCATGATTTCCCCTGTGCACCGGCCGGTGGCCGGTTTTAGTCGCCGGCGACCAACCCGTGTTCGACGGCGTATACCGCCACTTGTACCCGGCTGGTCAAGTTCAGTTTCTTGAGTATGTTCTGGACGTGGATCTTGACCGTGCTTTCCGCAATGTCCAGCTGGCGCGCGATGACTTTGTTGCTGGCGCCATGCGCCAGGCACTGCACGATTTCGCGCTCGCGCACGGTCAGGCGGGTGCGCTCGCCGCTCATCATGCCCATGCCCTGCGCGGCCTGCTCGCGAAAACGGTCGACCAGCTTGGCCGTCATGTTGTCGGCAATGACGGGTTCGCCCGCGGCGGCGCGGCGGATCGCCGCTGTCAATGCCTCGGCGTCGATGTTCTTGACCAGGTAGCCGCGCGCGCCGTCGCGCAGAGCCTGGCTCAGTTCGTCGGTCTCTTCCGAGACCGTCAGGATGACCACGGCGCTGCCCGGTACGTCTTGTACCAGCAATTGCAGGGTTTCCAGGCCCGACAGCCCAGGCATGTTCAGATCCAGCAAGATGACGTCGGGCTGGAACTCCTTGGCGCGCTTGATGCCTTCCAGGCCGTCCGCCGCCTCGGCCACGACTTCGAAATCGGGTTGGCGCTGCAGCAGCAGCCGCACGCCCGAGCGAAACAGGCTGTGGTCATCGATTAGCAGGATACGGATAGCCATGGGGTAGAAAACTCAGGCCGCCCGGCGTTCGGCGCGCGGCAGGACCAGCCGCACCGTGGCGCCGGCGCCAGGCCGGGACGTCAGTTTTATCACAGCGTTGAGCCGGGCGGCCCGCTCGCGCATGATATGCAGGCCAATATGGCCTTCCTCCCGCTGTCCTACTTCCTGGGGGTCGTAGCCGACGCCGTCGTCGACAATCTCCATCTCGAAATCCTGGTTGTTTCTCAGGAGCACGCGCACCTGGCCGGCCTGAGCATGCTTGCGCACGTTCGACAAGGCCTCCTGCAAGATGAACAGCACCTGTAGCTGCTGTTCGGGCGCCAAGGGCCGATCAGTGCCGTACTGCATGTCCAGGTCGACCTCGATGCCGGTCTGGCGCCGGAACCGCAGCACGGCGTCTTCGATGGCATCGGGCAACTCGCCTTGGTCGAGCTTGGTGCGAAAGTTCACCAGCAGCTCGCGCACATCCTGGTAGCTTTCTTCAACGCCGGTGCGCAACAAGGGCACGATCTGGCGCAGGTCGTCCTGGTCGCCGCGCGCCACGGCATCGTCCAGCAATTGCAGCTGCAGTTTAAGAAAGTTCAGCCCCTGGGCGATGCTGTCGTGCAGGCCCTGGGCCATCAGGCTGCGCTCGCGCACCACCGCCAACTGCCGTGCCTTGGCATCCAGGCGCCGGTTCTCCAGCGCAACCCCCAAATGCTGGCCCAGGGTCTCGAGCAGCTGCGTTTCGGCGGGCGACACCTGGCGCTGGGCCTTGAAGTGCAACGAATACGACCCAAGCACCTCGTCGCGGGCCACGATGCGGAATACCGCCAGGCTGCGAAAACCTTCGTGGGCGCAATGAAATGCCTCGATCGGCGCGATCTTGCGCAGATCGCGCACGATTTGCGTACCTTCCTGGGTGGCCACGCCGCAATAGCAGTGATCGGCGCGCATGCAGCGCTCGGCCTCTGCCAGTTCGGGCGACAAGCCTTCGGACACCATCATGTTGAGTTTCTCGTCCGCAGGATCCAGGGCGCGGATCGTGCCGCCCTCGGCCTCGAACTGGCTCATCACCCGTTGCAGGAACCC
>DASPIV010000775.1:0-2594 GCA_035628955.1 Bordetella sp. | reverse complement strand
AGGCTTGACCTGGTTGTTCAGGACGAAGCCGTCCCAGGTGGAAGTGGCGGCTTCGTCGAGGTGGATGTTCGACATGCTCTTCAGTTCCTGGATGGACTCCAGCGGCACGTTCCACAGTATGTCGACATCGCCGGCCGACAGAGCGGCGATCTTGGCCGCGTCTTCCGGCATGATACGCAACGTGACGCGCTCCAGGCGCGGCAGGCCCGGCTCCCAGTAATTCGGGTTCTTTTTCACCACCAGGCGATCGCCGGGCGTGTAGCTATCCAGCATGAAGGGGCCCGTGCCGACCGGGGCCTTCATCAATTGCTCGGCCGAGTGGCCGTCGGGCACGATCTTCAATTGCCGCTCGATCAGCATGCTGGGCCAGGCGCCATAGGGCTCTTTCAGCACGAACTTGACGGTATGCGGGTCGGGCGTCTCGATATGGTCAACCATCTCGGCGGTGGAACGCGCGCGCGAGGCCAGTGCCGGATCGGCCAGCAAGGCGAAGGTGTGCACCACGTCGGCGGCCTCGAACGGCTTGCCGTCCGAGAACGTCACGCCTTCGCGCAACTTGAACGTCCATTCCTTTGCCGCCGTGTCCGAACTCCAACTGACGGCCAGCTCGGGCACCAGTTCCAGTTTCTCGTTGATGCCCACCAGGCCGTTGTAGACCAGCATGCCGAAGTTGTAGTCCTCGGCGGCGACACCCCGCCCCGGATAAAAGAAATTCACGTTCGAATTGATCGTGGCGACCAGTTCCTCCTTGGGTGCGGCATGCGCCGTGGGTGCCCAGGCCAGCGGCAGGCAGGCTGCGGCCAGCAAGCTGGCAATGCGAAAAAGCGTCTTCATGGTGCGTACCCCTTGTGGACGGCGACTCTGCACGGTGCCGTTGCGTGGACTGACTACGATTGCACGTTCTTGACCGACGCGTTCTCGAGCGCAAAGCGCGACACCACATGGGCCAGTTCGCTCAAGTGCTTCCTGACCGTCGGAAAATCGTCGCTCAGTTCGAAAGTGTCTTCGTTCATGTACAGCCCGCGCTTGATCTCGATCTGCAGGCTGTGTATGCCTTGTGCGGGCTGCGCATGCTTGCGTACCGATTCGGCGCCGGCATAGTGGAAATTCCGGGTGACGCGATAGCCGAAGCCGCTCAGTGTCGAGACGATCAATTCACTCAGCGCCGGATCGCAAGACGCGCCGTGGCGATCGCCGATATCGAAATCGGAGCGTGGCTTGCCGTGGTCCAGCGTCGAAGGCCCGCCCACCGAAGCCATACTGTGACAACTGATGTGATACGCAACGCCGAACTTATCCTTGCGCTCGGCCAGCATGCTGGACAATTCGTTGTGATACGGCCAGTAATAGCGTTCAAGGCGGTGCTGCACATCCTGTACCTGCAGCTTGCCGTCATAGACCGGCACGCCCCGCTTGCCGCATTTCGAGTGGATCAGGCCTATGCCCAGGCGTGACTTTTCAGTCGTTTCCAATGTGCCCGGCCAGGGCGCATCCAGCAGGCCGGGATCGATGTCCCCCTCGTGCCGGTTCGCATCGATATAGGTATTGGGAAAGGTGGCGTACAGCCAACTCGCACCGCTGTCGACCACATCGCCGTACAGGTCCTGGACATGCATGGACACCGACTGGTGCAGATCCACGAAGGGCGCGGCGGGAATGAATTCACAGGGATACCACGTGCCGCTGCGCGGGATGTCGTAGACGACCGGCGCGCTGGCTTCGCCAGGATCGCGCCGCAACAACACACCAGGAATGACTTTCATCGATGCTCCAGGGAAGCCAGGAAGGACGAGCGGGGAATCGCGGAAAATGCTAAGGAAAACGTTTTCCTTTACAAATATTATGACCGCCTCGGAAATCGGTCAATAGCATTCGCATCCAGACAAACCCTAGGAGCGGGACCCTGCACGGTCAATGGATTGCCTGGCGAGTCAGGTATTGGTATTGACGAAAAGCGCGGCGCCTGGGCAATAGGCACACGCGCGCAGCAGGATATTCAGCAAAGGCGCAGCAGGAAGCGCGCGCCGGGGTGTTCCCCGCCGCGCTCGGATTCAACCTGCAGGTGCCAGCCTTGCATATCGCATACCCGCTTGGCGATGGCCAGCCCCAAGCCGCGCGGAAAACCGCCATCGTCGGGCAATGCGCCAGGCGTATCGTCGAGCCGGCCGCTGTAATAACGCTGGAACACGAACGGCAGTTCTTCGGTGGCGATGCCCTTGCCGGTGTCCCGCAGTTCCAGCGTGCCGTCGGCCATCAGGGCCGCGGTCAGGGTGGCCGGCGCGGCATGTTCGATGGCGTTGCGCACCAGGTTGCGCAACACCGTCAACAGCGCATAGCGGTCCAGTAGATACGCCGCACCAGCCGGGATACGGTTGTAGAACGACAGGCCGGCGGCGTCGGCCTCGACTTCCAGGCCACGCCAGGCGTCATCCATGCAGGTAGCCAGGTCGACTTGTTCCGCGGGCCGGGGCTGGTCGCGCGCCATGGAACGTGCGCTTTCCAGCGAGGCCACGATATGGTCCACATTGGCCACGATGCGCGTCAGGCGCTGGCGGGCATCGACGGCCAGCGCGGTGTCCAGCAGCATGATCTCG
>DASPIV010000774.1:0-3820 GCA_035628955.1 Bordetella sp. | reverse complement strand
CCACCACATTCAGGCGCTGCCGCGCGAAAACTTCGGACAGGTCGCGCAACAGGCCCGGCCGGTCATGCGCATGCACGCTGACATCCACCGGGTAAAAAGTCTCGGCGGTATGGCCCCAGGTCACGTCGATGATCCGTTCGGGCTCGCGCGCCGCCAAAGCCTGGTAGCTGCGGCAGGTGGCGCGGTGGATCGACACCCCCCGGCCGCGCGTGACGAAACCGGCGATCTCGTCGGGCGGCGCAGGCCGGCAGCAGCGCGCCAACTGGGTCAGCAGCGAATCCACACCCACTACCAGCACCCCGCTCTTGCCGCTGCGCGCGGCGCTGTCGGCACTGTGCGCATTGGCCAGGTCGGCCGCCTCGGGCTCGGCCTCGGGCGAAGGCTGCTGGAACACGGCGTCGATCTGGCGCAGGCTGAATTCGTCTTTGGCGGCGGCCACGTACAGGTCATCGGCCCGTGCAAAACCCAGGTTCTGCGCCAACTGATCCAGATTGACGGCCGTCTTGCCCAGCCGCTGCAGCTCTTTTTCGACCATTGCCTGGCCGGTGGTGATGCGCTGCTGCAGCTCGATGGCGTTGAACCACATGCGCACCTTGGCGCGAGCCCGCGGGCTGGCCAGGAACCCCAGTTGCGGATTGAGCCAGTCACGCGAGGGGCCGCCGGACTTGGCGGAAATGATCTCGACCGTCTGCCCGGTGGCCAGGTGGGTTTGCAGGGGCACCATTTGCCCGTCGACACGGGCTCCGCGGCAGCGGTGGCCCAGATCGGTATGCAGGTGATAAGCGAAATCGACCGGCGTGGCGCCGGCCGGCAGTTCGATGACGCGGGCCTGCGGCGTCAGCACGTAAATGCGTTCGTCGCGCGGGGAACGGGTGGGCGCGGCTTTCTTGCCGCCGGCTTCCATATCGGTGCCCCAGGCCAGCAGCTGGCGCATCCAGGACAATTGGCGATCGTATTCGCTGGACGCCGCCACCTGTCCGCCCTTGGCGCCCGCTTCTTTGTAGCGCCAGTGCGCCGCCATGCCGTATTCGGCGAACTGGTGCATGCCGCGCGTGCGGATCTGCACTTCGAACGGCCGCCCGTCGTCGTCGGCCACCACGGTGTGCAGCGAGCGGTAGCCATTGGGCTTGGGCCGCGAAATGTAGTCGTCGAATTCCTCGGGCAGAGGTGTCCACATGTCGTGCACCATGCCCAGCGCGGTAAAGCAGTCGCGCACGTCATCGACAATGACCCGCAGGGCGCGCAGGTCGTACAACTGCGAGAACTCCAGCCCCTTCAGGCGCATCTTGTTCCAGATACTGTAGATATGCTTGGGCCGGCCGCTGACCTCGGCATGGATGCCGGACTTGGCCAGCGCCGCCTGCAGGCGCGCGATGGCGCCGGCAATGAAGGCTTCGCGCTCGACACGCTTTTCTTCGAGCAGCCGCGCGATCTGCTTGTACCGATCGGGCTCGAGAAAGCGGAAGGCCAGGTCTTCCATTTCCCATTTGACCTGCCAGATGCCCAGCCGATTGGCCAGCGGCGCATATAGGTCGAGCGATTCCTGGGCGAAAGCCGGCTCGCAAGGGGTCTTGGACTCGGCATGCCAGCGCAGCGTCTGCAGGCGCGAGGCCAGGCGCATCAGCACGATGCGCAGGTCGGCCGCCATGGCCAGCAGCATCTTGCGCTGCATTTCTTTCTGGTCGCCGCTGTCGGCCTCGCTATCGCTGGCATGGCGGGCCACCATGCCCAGCCGGTGCAGCGCGCGCGCGCCCTGCACCAGGCGGGCGACCTCGGCACCGAACTCGCCCGCTATCGGGTCGTTGCGCAACGGCGCGGGCGACGACAAATCGGTTGGCAGCGCTGCCAGCAACGCGGCGATACGGGTGGATGCGTCGGTTTGCAGGCCTGCCAGGATGCACACGACGCCGGCGGCATGGTGGGCGAGAGGCTCGCCCGTGGCCGCGCGCTGAGCGGCAAACTGCGGCATGGCCCAGGCCACCGCCCGCTCGATGCGCGGCAGCGCATCGGAGTCGAGTCCGGCTCCGGCTATCTGGCGCCAGGCGCCATCGAACGGCGAGAACGCATCGGTATCGGGAATTACGGACATCGCGTACGAAATGGCCGGCAAGAAGTCGAAATTTTCCTACACTCTACACTAAGCGCAACGCCGCGATGCCCGTGCGGCAAGGCATATTCAAGGAACCCAGAGTTATGTTGCGATGGCTGAAAGGCCGAGGGGCGGATGCCGCGGCGATAGCCCAGGTACAGGCCCGCATTGTGCCCGAGCTATGGGCGCAAGTGTTGCATGCGCACCCTTTCTTGTCCGTGCTGGACCCGGCCGAGCGCGAACAACTGCAGGCGCGCGCCGCCTGGCTGCTGGCCAGCAAGAATCTCAATGGCGCCCGCGGGCTGGAATTGAGCGACTTCATGCGCCTGTCGATCGCCGCCCAGGCCGCGCTGCCCATCCTGAACCTGCCGCCCGCCCTGTACGAGGGCTGGGACGAGATCATTGTCTACCCCGAAGGCTTCTCGATCCCGCGGGTGCACCAGGACGACGTAGGTGTCGTGCATGAATACGACGAAGCGGCCGCTGGCGAAGCCTGGGACGGGGGCCCGGTGATTCTGTCGTGGGCCGATGCATTGCCCAGCGGAACTGCCTTCAATGTCGTCATCCACGAATTCGCCCACAAGCTGGACCTGCGGTCGGGCCGCGCCGACGGCATGCCCGAGCTGGGGGCCCATACCGGCCTGAACGCGCGCACGTGGCGGCGCGTACTGGACGACAGCCTGGACCGCTTCATCGCCGCGCTGGACGCGGTAGAGGCCGCCATCCCCGCCGATGTGGACCCGGAAAGCGAGGTGGCCGACGCCTGGTACGGACAGTTGCCGCTGGACCCGTACGCAGCCGCCGACGAAGCGGAGTTCTTCGCAGTCAGCTCCGAACATTTTTTTGTCGACCCGGCTCCGCTGGCGCAGGCATTGCCCGAATGGTATGCGCTACTGCAAGCCTATTACCGGCAAGATCCCGTGGCGCGCCCAGGGTGGCCCCTGCAGCAGGCACCGGCATGAAGCACCTGCTGATCGTCTGGCATTCGCGCACCGGTGCGGCCAGGCAGATGGCCCGCGCCCTGGTGCGCGGCGCCCGGCAAGTGGCGATTGCGCTGGAGCAGGCCGACCATTTGCAGGTAACACTGCGCCGCGCCCGGATGGTCGAGCCGGCCGACCTGCTGGCGGCCGACGGATACCTGTTCTGCGCGCCCGAGAATCTGGCGAGCCTGAGCGGCGAAATGAAAGAATGCTTCGACCGCTGCTATTACGGCGTGTTGGATCGCATCGCGGGCCGCCCTTATGCCCTGGCGATCAGCGCCGGCTCGGATGGGGCCGGCGCGGCCCGCCAGGCCGAACGCATCTGCACGGGCTGGCGGCTGCGCGCCGCGGCCCCCGCACTGATCGAACGCAACGGCGCCCAAACCCCCGAGGCCATCCTGGCTTCCAAGACCGTGCCTGCCGACGCCCTGCAGCGGTGTGAAGAACTGGGCGGCCTGCTGGCCGCCACCCTGCTGGCCGCCGAGGCCTGACGCTATAACCTGCCGGTGAGCAGCATCACGATCAGAATGATCACCACGATGCCCAGCAGGCCGCTCGGATAGTATCCCCAGCCGCGGCTATGAGGCCAGCTTGGAAAAGCCCCGATCAATAGCAAGATCAGGATGATCAGCAGGATGGTGCCCATGGAGTGCTCCTTGTCATTGTCGGGACGGCCGGCAGGCCGTCCGGGAAGCGCTCTGCAAGCGGCGTGCCCGGCAGAGAACAAGGGACCGTTGGGAAACAGCCAGCA
>DASPIV010000773.1:0-4986 GCA_035628955.1 Bordetella sp. | reverse complement strand
CTGGCGGTTTTCGACAATGACCGATTGCTTGAGTATGGCCGACAGTTTTTCCGCCAGTACGCGGGCCACGACATCGGTGGTGCCGCCCGGTGGAAACGGCACGACGATCGTTACCGCGCGCTGGGGGTACGCGGCGGCCAGTGCCGCAACGGGCACGACGCTGGCCAGCAACAGACCGGCCAGTGCGCGCAAGGCTTGCTTGTACATAGTTTTGTCTCCGTTTTTTGATTGTGGTTGCCGTCTGGAAGTGGTGGTCCTGCTAGAACCCGTACAGCACCGCCGGGTTGTCCACCAGCAATTTTTTCTGCACTGCCGGGTCGGGTACCCACAAGGGAATCAGGTCGACCAGGTCGCCATCGTTGGGCATGGGCACATCGCAGATGGGATGCGGCCAGTTGCTGCCCCAGATAATGCGGTCGGGCCAGTTGGCGGCCACGCGATGGATCATGGGCAGCATGTCGGCATAGGGGTACGGTTGCGCCGAAAGCCGGTACAGGCTGGCCAGCTTGACCCAGGCACGGCCCGTGTCCATCAGCTGCGCCAGCGCGGCGAACGGCGCGCTGCCCACCCCTTCGTCGCCCCGTATGCGGGCCATGTGATCCAGCACGATGTCGACAGGCAACGCCTGCAGGCGGGGCGACAGCGCCACCAGTTCGTCGGCATGCTTGAAGTGCAGCACCAGGTGCCAACCCAGTTCTTGCGCCTCGGTGGCCAGCGCTTCCAGCTGATCGAAGCCCACCCCGCCGCCCACCACGGTAGACAGGCGATAGCCGCGCATGCCCAGCGCATGCATATGCCGGCGCTCGGCCAATGGGCGGCCCGGTGGCATTACCGCCACCCCGCGGGCACGCTCGCCCATGCGCCCCAATGCATCCAGCGTGGCGGCGTTGTCGGTGCCATGGGCGCCGCCATGCACGATGACGGCGCGGTCGATGCCCAAGGTGGCCAGCAGTTGCACGTAATCGTCCACCGTGCAGTCTTGCGGGGTATAGCTGCGTTCGGGCGAATAAGGAAACCGCGCCTGCGGGCCGAAGATGTGCGCATGGCAATCGCAGGCGCCGGCCGGCATGCGAAAGCGCGGCGGGCGGGTATGGCGGTCGGGGCCGGGGCAGGCGTGCATGGTGGCTTCTTCCGGTGTGAACGGGACTTAGCTGGCTTGCGCTTCGCGTTCGGCGATGCGCGCCAGCACATCGGCACCGCGATTCGCGGCCGATACCCCACGAAACAGATACGCCATGCTGACCACCGCCTGCATCTCTTCCCAGGTGGCGCCGGCCCGGCGCGCCGCGATGCCGTGTATGACCGCGGCGTCGCTCAGTTCGACCATCAGCATGCCGAAGATCATCAACTGCGCGGTCTTGGCGTCGAAGCACGATGGGTTCATCGCATGCGCGCGCACTTGTTCCTGCATTTCCACCAAGGCCGGGTCGAGCGCGCCGGTGACCAGCAAGCGGGCTTCTACCCGCGGCGGCAGATAACCCAGCAACTGGCGATAGCTGTCGGCCTGGCGTTGCAGGGCGGCAGTGTCGCGCGGCGCGCCCATGGCCTGGGCGGCGACATTGGCATCGATGCGGGATGCGGACATGCGGAACTCCTTCGTCGGGTCACACCGCGCAGGCGAAATGCCGCACGGCATGCGTATGGTTGACGAAGCTATCCGCAAAGTCAATAAAAAATCGATTTTATAAATTTGATCGATTATCAAAGCCGGGCGCTACAATAGGCCGTATGAAAAATGTCCTGGCTTCTTCCGCCGCGCTCCAGCCCCAGGCCAGCCCGTCATTGACCGCGTCGGTCGCCATCCAGATCCGGGCCGCGATCCTGGACGGCACCTATCCGCCTGGCGCGCGCCTGCGCCTGGACGAACTGCGCCGCGCCTACGATGTCAGCCTGAGCCCGCTGCGCGAAGCGCTGACGCGGCTGGCGGCCGAAGACCTGGTCCAGATCACCGACCAGCGCGGCTATCAGGTGACGCCGGTATCGGCCGAGAATCTGCGTGAAGTCACGGTGCTGCGCACCCAACTGGAAATCACCGCGCTGAAAGAGTCGCTGCGGCGCGGCGACGATGCCTGGGAAGACGCCCTGGTGGCGGCCTACCACCGGCTGCATCGGCTGGAAAGCGATGGGCAGCGCGCCGAAGGTTGGGAAAAAGCCCACCGGGCCTTCCACCTGACCTTGTTCTCGGCCTGCGATATGCCGTTGCTGCTGCGCTTCTGCGGCAGCTTGCACGACCTGAGCGACCGCTACCGCCGCCTGTTTCTGGCGCGCCATGCACCCGACGCGAATGTGCCCGCCGAGCACCAGGCCATTTTCGAAGCCGCCATGGCGCGCGACCAGACGCTTGCCGCCCAGATACTGACCCGCCATCTCGAGCGCACTGGCCGCAATGTCATGACCGTACTGGCGCAGGCGCCTGCGGACTGAAGCACCCGCCCGGTATCAGCCAGCTTTTCCGCACCCCCGCGGCAGCGTGCCGGCCAGCAGCGCCGGCTATCCCCCAGTCACTTCGCCTGCGCCTTCCTCTCGACGGTCGCGTCGGCCTCCGCCGGTATGCCGACAAAGCGGCGTGAGCCTCGGCTTCGCCTGACCCCAAGCTCATCTTGCCTTGCTCCGCGATCTCGAAGACGACGCGCGTCCATACGCCCTGCCCGCGGGTTTTCCCCGATTGAGCCAAACTGTACACAGAATATTATTCACTACATGATGCAGTTTACTGGAGCATGTTGATGAATATCCTGGAAGCACCACCCGCCTCGCCGGCGCAATCGCTTGGCTGTCAATTGAAGGATCCAGACCTGCTGCGCCCTGGCGGTTTCATTGATGGCCAATGGGACAGGTCCGACGCTGGCCCGTCGTTGCTGGTGACAGACCCTGCTACCGGCGAACACCTGATCAGCTTGACCGCCACCTCCGAGTCGGGTGTGCGGCAAGCAATACAGGGCGCCAGCCTGGCACAGCCGGCCTGGGCTGCCCTGCCCGCCAAGGAACGCGCGGCACGCTTGATGACCTGGCACGCCCAGATCCTTGCCCATGCCGACGATTTGGCCCTGCTGATGACACGTGAACAAGGCAAGCCTTTGGCCGAGGCTCGTGGCGAAGTACTGTTCGGTGCCAGCTTCGTGGCCTGGTACGCAGAGGAAGCCAAACGCATTCACGGCGAAGTCCTGCAGACCTACAGTACCGATCGACGGGTACTGACCCTGCGCCAGCCGGTGGGTGTAGTGGTTGCCATCACGCCTTGGAACTTTCCCAGCGCCATGATCACCCGCAAATGCGCACCCGCTTTGGCGGCGGGCTGCACCATCGTGCTCAAGCCTTCTGAGGAAACGCCGCTGTCGGCCATCGCTCTTTGCGTGCTCGCCCAGCGGGCCGGCATTCCGGATGGCGTGATCAACCTGGTGCTGTGCACGCGTGACAATGTGGCCGATACAGGCCGCGCGCTGCTGACAGACAGCCGCGTGCGGAAATTATCGTTCACAGGCTCTACCGGCACGGGCAAACAACTGATGCGGCTGGCGGCGGACAATGTGCTGAAAGTCAGCTTGGAACTGGGCGGCAACGCGCCCCTGATTGTGTTCGACGACGCCGACCTGGACCGGGCCGCCGATGGCGCTCTGGCCAGCAAGTTCCGCAACATGGGCCAGACCTGCACCTGTGCCAATCGCATCCTGGTGCAACGCCCTGTATACGATGCCTTCGCAGCCAAGCTGATCGAACGGGTACGCACCCTGCAGGTCGGGCCTGGCCTGCAACCCGGCGTGACGCAGGGGCCGCTTATCAATAGCAAGGCCATCGACAAAGTCGGTCAGCACGTGGCCGACGCCCTGGAAAAAGGCGCGCGCGCGGTAATCGGCGGCGCGCGACACGAGCACGGTGGGTTGTTCTTCCAGCCCACGGTATTGCTGGATGTGACCCCGCAGATGCGCATCTGCCACGAAGAAACCTTCGGCCCGGTCGCCCCGCTGCTGGCATTCGACACCGAAGAAGAGGCACTGGCGCTGGCCAACGATTCCAGCTACGGCCTGGCGGGGTATTTTTATACACGCGACCTGGCACGGGCGCTACGCATGGCAGAACGTCTGGAACTGGGAGCGGTGGGCATCAATGAGGCCGTGATCTCGTCCGAGGCGGTGCCCATCGGCGGCGTGAAACAGTCCGGCATCGGGCGCGAAGGCGCGCACCACGGCATCGATGAATTCCTGGAAACCAAGCAGATCACCATCGGGGCCTTGTAGACCGCCAACCCTGCACGCGGCTGCAGCCCCTTTCATTCCTCTTTTTCAAGGACGCTTCTCATGTTGACCGCTGAACAAATCCACTTCTACGACGAAAACGGCTTTCTGGTGTTGCGCGATCTGTTCACGCCCGCCGAACTGCGCGCCCTGCAAGAAGACGCACTGATCTTGCACAGCGACCAGCGCGGCCACCCCGACGCGAACGTGCTGGAGAAAGACGGCACCACGGTGCGGGCGGCATGGGCCGTCGAACTGGATTCCGAGGCCTGCGCGCGCGCGTACCGGCTGCCCCGCCTGCTGGGCGCCATCCAGCAATTGCTGGGACCGACCTACCTGCATCAATCGCGCCTGAATTACAAGGCCGCTGGCAAGGGCGACATCTTCCAGTGGCACCAAGACTACGCAAGCTGGGTACACGACGGCTTGCCCTATGGCGGGCATCGCGACATGCTGACCGTGCTCATCACTCTGGATGACTCGACTCCCGACAACGGCCCGCTGCGCTTCGTACCCGGCTCGCACAAACATGGATTGATCCAGGCCTTCTACGACACCACCACCACAAGCTATCCGCTGCATATCGTGCCGGATGAATACATGGAAACGCACTTCTCGCAAGGCCCCATCTACGAATGCACGTTCCCGGCCGGTACTGTGGTGTTGTTCTGCGGCAACCTGGTGCATAGCTCCAAAGAAAACCATTCTGCGCAAGGTCGGCGCAATCTTTACTTCGCCTACAGCCGCGACGGCA